>JAXFQZ010000135.1:0-16085 GCA_034178685.1 Candidatus Ornithospirochaeta sp.
AGACGTTCATGTGATCCTCGTTTCCGAGAGTACCGATTGTTGCATAGCACTCACCGAAGACCATTCTCATCTCTCCTGAAGGAAGACGGAGTGTTACGTAATCTCCTTCCTTAGCAACGACTGTAGCAGCAAGTCCTGCGGACCTTACAAGCTGGCCACCGCGTCCAAGGTTAAGCTCTACGTTGTGTACAGCAAGACCAAGCGGGATGTTCTTCAGAGGAAGAGCATTTCCTACTGTAAGAGGAGCATTTGGTCCCGATACTACCTGTGTTCCTACTGTGAGTCCCTTAGGAGCGAGGATGTAGCGCTTCTCGCCATCAGCATAGAATACAAGTGCGATGTTTACGCTTCTGTTAGGATCATACTCAATGGTCTTTACAGTACCTGGAACACCATACTTGCTGCGCTTGAAGTCAATGATCCTGTATGCTCTTCTGTGACCACCGCCGCGCCTTCTTACGCTGATGCGACCGAATGTGTCACGTCCAGCATTTCTGCTGAGCTTAGCTGTAAGTGACTTCTCTGGCCTATCTGTTGTAACCTCTGATCTTACGAGAACAGTTTTCTGGCGGAGTCCAGGAGTATTTGGTTTATATGTCTTAAGAGCCATTTTTCCTTTTCTCCTTATACACCTTCAATGGCTGAGATCGACTGTCCCTTAGCCAAGGTCACGATTGCCTTCTTCCAGGAAGGGGTATATCCCTTGATGTAACCACCCTTGCCTCTGGAGAACTTTGGCTTTCCGCCAACATTCATTACATTGCATTTTGTGCACTCAACGTTGAAGAGTTCCTTGACTGCTGCCATGATCTCAAACTTGTTAGCCTGCGGATCTACGCGGAAGGTATACTTCTTACAAGCGCCCTCTCTTGCAATATTTGACTTTTCACTCAAAATCGGTTCAATGATAACTCTGTCTGCTCTCATCTTCCGCTCCTTAGTTCTCACCGTAGAAATCGTTCAGGCTGGAAGCAGCTCCCTCAAGAACGATGATCTTTCTTCCGTAAAGAAGCTCTTTAGCAGAAAGCTTATCGTAGTTGAGAACATGCAGATAAGGGATATTCCTTGCTGCACGGCGAAGCATAGCATCGTCGTCCTTCATTATGATGACCGTGCGCTGGTTCTCTGTAGCAAAAGCCTTCATGATAGCAGCGAGATCCTTTGTCTTTCCGTTTTCGCTGGTGAAGTCCTGGACAACTACAAGCCTCTCTTCCTGTACACCGAGGGAAAGAAGGCTCTTCATAGCAAGCCTCTTGACCTTCTTAGGAAGCTTATAGGAGTAATCCCTTGGCTTTGGTCCGAAGACTGTACCGCCACCTACGCATACAGGGGACTTCTTATCGCCTCTTCTAGCGTTTCCTGTTCCCTTCTGCTTGTATGGCTTTGTGTTGCTGTAATTGACCTCAGCACGGGTCTTTGTGCATGCAGTTCCAACGCGGCGGTTAGCTGCTTCGTTCCTGATGGCATGGTAAATCGAGCCTGTCGAAACCTCGATATTGAAAACAGAATCAGCAAGCTGAATTGTTCCTGTTTCCTTGCCTGATGTAGAATATACTTTCTGTTCCATACTCTGCCTCACTACTTCTTAATCGCTTTTTTGACGATTACAGTGCTCTGAGTAGGTCCAGGAATAGCACCCTTAACCATAAGAACCTGCATCTCACTGTCAATGGAGACAACCTTAAGATTCTGAACTGTTGTCTTTACGTTGCCCATGTGTCCAGCCATGTGGTGACCCTTAAAGGTATGTGAAGGAGTCGATGACATAGCTGTACCACCGATATCCCTGTGGAACTTGGAGCCGTGTGTTGCCCTTCCGCCGCCGAAGCCATAGCGCTTCATGCCGCCCTGGTAACCCTTACCCTTGCTTGTTCCGGTGACATCTACGAAAGCAACATCCTTGAAAAGATCAACACCGAGTACATCGCCAACTTTAACTTCATTATCGAAGTCTCTGAATTCCATTACTGTCTGCTTAGGAGCCGTAACATCTGCGAACTGACCTGCGAATGGCTTTGTGGTCTGGCTCTTCTTTCTATCGCCAGAACCGATCACTGCTGCGCAGTAACCATTCTTTTCCTCTGTTCTATTAGCGATGACTACGTTATCCTCAATCTTTATAACAGTCACAGGAGTAAGTCTGCCTTGTTCGTCAAACACCTGTGTCATTCCAACTTTTTTGCCGATAAGCCCTAACATCTCTTACCTCAACTTTTACTGTCTTATTTCAACGTCCACACCAGCAGGGAGTTCAAGTTTCATCAGGGCTTCCACTACCTTCTGTGTGGGATCCAAAATGTCAATCAATCTCTTGTGTGTTCTCATCTCAAACTGCTCACGAGACTTCTTATTTACGTGTGGCGATCTCAGGACAGTATACTTGTTGATACGAGTCGGGAGAGGAACTGGGCCGGATACTTTTGCGCCCGCTTCAACAACCTTCTGGACGATGGCCTTAGCGCTCTGCTCTACAAGCTCAACGTCGAAACCTCTCAACTTAACTCGAATTCTCTCATTAGCCATTTTTAAAAATCTCCAAAAATCAACAACCTGCCGGGCTCATGCCCGGCAAGATCTAAAATCCGAATCAGCCCTCGATCTCTGTAACCTGGCCTGAAGCAACTGTTCTTCCGCCCTCTCTGATAGCGAAGCGGAGTCCCTTGTCCATTGCAACTGGGTGAATGAGGTCAACATCGATCGATGTGTGATCGCCAGGCATAACCATTTCCTTACCCTCTGGGAGGTGGACTGTACCTGTGATATCAGTTGTCCTGAAGTAGAACTGTGGCCTGTATCCATCGAAGAACGGTGAGTGTCTACCACCCTCTTCCTTGGAAAGCACGTATACAGTTCCTGTGAACTTCTGGTGAGGTGTGATTGTATTTGGCTTAGCAAGAACCTGTCCGCGGACAACTTCCTTCTTGTCAACGCCTCTGAGAAGAGCACCGATGTTATCACCAGCCTGTCCTTCATCAAGAGTCTTGTTGAACATCTCAACACCTGTAACAACGGAGTTCTTTGTCTCCTTGATACCAACGATAGCAACTGGATCGTTTACGTGTACAACACCGCGCTCAACCCTACCTGTAACAACTGTACCGCGTCCTGAGATAGAGAAGATATCCTCGATTGGCATGAGGAATGGCTGATCGACAGCTCTCTCTGGGAGTGGGATGTAGCTATCCATTGCATCAAGAAGATCGTCGATGCACTTTGTAGCTTCCGGATTGTCAGGATCTGTCATAGCGAGGTATGCAGAACCCCTGATGATTGGAGCGTTGTCGCCATCGAAGCCATACTCCTTGAGGAGGTCTCTCATCTCTTCCTCTACGAGGTCGATGAGCTCTGGATCGTCAACCTGATCGCACTTGTTGATGAATACGATGATTACAGGTACACCGACCTGGCGAGCGAGAAGCAGGTGCTCCTTTGTCTGAGCCATAGCGCCGTCTGTTGCTGCAACTACGAGGATAGCTCCATCCATCTGAGCTGCACCAGTGATCATGTTCTTGATGTAGTCAGCGTGGCCCGGGCAGTCAACGTGAGCATAGTGCCTGTTCTTTGACTGATACTCAACGTGTCTTGTGTTGATGGTGATACCGCGCTCCTTCTCTTCCGGTGCGTTATCGATTGCATCGTAAGCAAGGGCCTTATCGCCGAACAGCTTTGCGCAGTGCATTGTAATAGCTGCTGTGAGAGTGGTCTTACCGTGGTCAACGTGACCAATAGTACCAACGTTTACATGAGGCTTAGTTCTCTCGAATTTTTCCTTAGCCATCAGTTCCTCCTTGTGGCACTCTGCCACAAATCAAATGATATATTCGTTAAAGGCCCAAGCCTTTACCCGTTTTGCTGAGACATACTGATTGCTGCTTCGAGACATGATTCCAGAGGTTGGCGGGGACTTAGCCCGGCAACTATAGAGTTAAGTTATCAAAAAACCTACTTCCGGAACCACCTTATCGCTGCACGCAATCGGTTGGCTCTTAATCGGGTTCACTATGGCATAGCAAAGCCCGACACCTTGACCAATATACGGATTTAGGTTTTTTTTGTCAAGTAACTTCTTATGGTTATTGCCTTTTCCCTGTTTTTTCTGCTATTTTCCATAGCGAGGTAACGAAAAATGAAGCAGATTTCCTATAGGACGAAGGGAACATGCTCTTCGATGATCTCATTCACCCTTGATGACGATGAGAGAATCCACGATCTTGCATTCGTCGGTGGCTGCAACGGCAACCTGAAGGGAATCGGAAAGCTATGCGAAGGCATGAAGGCAAAGGATGTCGCAGACAGGATCGAAGGAACCACCTGCGGCTTCAAGAGCACCAGCTGCCCTGACCAGCTTGCGAAAGCGATAAGGGAAGCGCTTGCCTGATCCCGTCCAGGATCCCTGAAGAGATTCAGGGATCTTTCTATGAGTTGATTCCCCTTGCCGTCAGGAAAGCAACGAAATCATTGTATATATCCAGATCCGCTATGACATCCCCGCTATCGCCAATAGCGATGCATGAGAGGGAAAGAAGGGCTATCAGGTGCTGGGGCTCGATCATCTCATCCCTGGAGACGGCATCAAGCGCATACTCCATCTGGTCGTACCTGAAGGCGCTGTTGCCATGCCCTTCCTCCCAGAGCTCTATCCTGATCAGCGTAGAGCGCTCAGAGAGATAAAGGCTGACCTCAAGCTCAGGATTCCTCACGAAGCGCGCTGCATAGCCTGTGAGGCTATAGTAATCATCCAGATCCTGCATATGACCTCCTCCTATACGAAAAAAGGCCCAGCCTGAGCTGAACCTTTTCGATCCGGAATAATCCGATTAGAAGCGGAAGTGGCTGAAAGCCTTGTTTGCATCTGCCATGCGGTGCGTATCTTCCTTCTTCTTGAAAGCTGCACCGGTGGAGTTGTATGCATCCAGGAGCTCATCAGCAAGCTTGTCGCTCATGCACTTGCCGTTTCTTGCGCGTGCTGCTGCGATGATCCAGCGCATCGAGAGTGCTTCCCTTCTCGATTCCCTGATCTCAACAGGAACCTGGTAGTTTGCACCGCCGACTCTTCTTGACTTTACCTCAACCATCGGCTTTACGTTATCAACAGCCTTGTTGAATACATCAAGAGCATTCTCTCCGCTCTTCTCGGCAATCCTGTCGAGAGCTGTGTAGAGAATCCTTGAAGCGATGCTCTTCTTTCCGTCGAGCATCATGCGGCAGATGAACTTCTCAACGACTGTGCTATTGTAGATTGCATCAGGAGTGACCTTCCTGACTGGAGTCTTTGCATTTCTTGACATGTCCTATTCCCCCTATCAGGCCTTTGGTCTCTTAGCACCGTACTTAGAGCGGCTTCTCTTCCTATCAGCAACACCGAGTGTATCCTTGGATCCTCTGATGATGTGATATCTTACACCTGGAAGGTCCTTGACTCTTCCGCCCCTGATCAGAACAACTGAGTGCTCCTGCAGGTTATGACCGATACCAGGAATGTATGCGGTTACTTCGATTCCATTCGAAAGGCGGACACGGGCTACCTTTCTGAGAGCTGAGTTAGGCTTCTTAGGAGTAACTGTCATTACCCTTGTGCATACTCCTCTCTTCTGTGGACATCCTTCGAGAGCAGGTGACTTTGTCTTCGACTTCGAGCTTGTCCTGCCCTTTCTGATAAGCTGATTAATAGTAGGCATCTTACGATACGCTCCTTATTCTAATGATCCACCCTCCTCACAAAAGGGGAATCTATGCTGCACAAGCAGCACATCTATTAAAAACAGAGGTCAGCATGAGATCATGCCTGGCAATCCCCGAAGGGCGGCGCCAACAGGCGCCTACTCCTCATCTACCGGGGACAGATCCATATCGGCAATCTCTCCCTCTGCCTTCATATCACCCAATTCCTCAATATCGACGTCATCGTCAACCGTCTCTACCTTCCTCTCCCTGCGAGCCTTATCGACTTCCTTCTGCAGCTCGAGAAGCTTCTCATCCTCATCGAGGTGGACGGTCCTATATCTCCTCATGCCGGTACCAGCCGGGATAAGGTGTCCGATGACGACATTCTCCTTGAGACCTCTAAGCTCATCCTTTTTACCAGCAATAGCTGCATTAGTCAATACCCTCGTGGTCGAGAGGAAGGATGCCGCTGACATGAACGAGTCTACGGAGAGAGCCGCATCGGATACGCCCTGGAGGATAGGTCTTCCGATAGCCGGTGTCCTTCCCTCCCTCTTGGCTTCCTCATTGACTCTGTCGAAGAGGTTCTTGTCGACCTTCTGCATCTTGACGAATGGAGTATCGCCTGCGCGGAGGATCTCAACCTTCTTGAGCATCTGGCGGATGATGATTCCGAGGTGCTTCTCGTTGATCTCAACGCCCTGCATCCTATAGACCTTCTGGATCTCCGATACAAGGAATCTCAGAACAGCATTCTCACCAAGCACCTCAAGCACCTCGCGCGATGTATATGGCTCATCGCATAGAGGCTCTCCTACCTTGACCTCATCGCCTTCGCGGACAAGAAGCAGGGCATCCTTTGTGTATACCTTGTGAGGATGGAGCTGCCCGAATGCATCGCGGATAGTGACGATCGTAGAACCGCTGTTTCCGCTTCCAGCCTGTACCGATACGATTGTACCAGTGACACGCGAAAGGATGATCGGGTTGATCTTGTTCGAGGACGAGATCTTTCCATGGCGCGCCTCGAAGAGGGAGTCGACCTGAGGAAGACCTCCTGCGATATCCTTTGTCGTTGCGCTGTCCTTTGAAACCTTAGCGATGATATCACCAGCCTCGACATACTCACCCTTATCCTTGACGACCATGTAAGCACCGCCTGGGATCTGGTATGTATTGATGGCTCCGGCTTCTGTCTTTACGACTACTGCTGGCCTGAATGCGCCAAGCTGAGCACCAGGAACGACTACGATATCAGCATCGCCTGCCTCATTGAAGAACTTCCTGTATGTCTTGTCCTCGACGAAGTCAGTCATATCCTCTACCACGCCTGAAGCCTCTGCGATGATCGGCTCGGAGAATGGATCGAAGGAGATGAGCGGCTCATCTGCCGGAACGACCTGGCCTACCGAGACAAAGAGCTCAGAGCCTGCAGGAACAGGATACTCTGCCACAGAACCGACTACATAGAGCTTTCCATCGTTCTCGAACAGCCTTCCATTTGCCTCAGCAAGAACATCCTGGCCTCCTATCCTATAGAGAGGATAGCCCTTTGCGACTGCCTTGCCTGGCTCGACATAGAGCTTCTCTGCGGAAGCATCCACGCTCTGGAGAACCTTCGATACGGAAATATGGCCCTTTCTCGGGAAGAGCTTGCTTCCCTTGTTGTTATCGATGACCATTCCCTTCATATCGCGGATGATAGTCGTATAGCTGAACGAGAGCTTGTTCTCCTTAGTGGATGTCGAAGCTGTTCCTCCGACGTGGAACGTTCTCATCGTAAGCTGTGTACCCGGCTGTCCGATGGACTGAGCTGCTATGATACCTACAGCCTCGCCGATCTCAACAGGCCTGTTCGTTGCAAGGTTGCGTCCGTAGCACTTGCGGCATACGCCATGAGCTGATTCGCAGGTAAGGACAGTCCTGAGAAGGACGGACTCTACGCCTGCATCCTCGATTGCCTTAGCAACCTCATCGCTGATCTCCTCGTTTGCCTTTGCAAGGATAACCGGCATGCCATTCTCATCCTTGAGGAATGGATGGAGGACATCCTCGACAGGGCAGGATCCGGAGATCCTCGATGCGAGGGACTCGATGACTGTATCACCGTCCTTGACTGCTGATGTGAGGATGCCGTTGATTGTATGGCAGTCCTCCTCTGAGACAACGACGTCCTGAGCGACATCAACGAGCTTTCTCGTGAGGTAACCAGCGCGGGCAGTCTTGAGAGCAGTATCGGTAAGACCCTTTCTAGCACCGTTGGATGAGATAAAGAACTCCATGATCGAAAGTCCTTCCTTGAAGTTGGACTTGATTGGAAGCTCGATGATCTTTCCGTTAGGCTTAGCCATGAGTCCTCTCATACCGCCAAGCTGCCTGATCTGCGTCTTTGAGCCTCTAGCACCCGAGTCAGCCATGAGGAAGAGCGGGTTGAAGCCATGCTGGGATTTCCTGAGCTCATCCATGAGAACGCCTGTGAGCTTCTCATTGGTCTCTGTCCATACCTCGATGACCCTGTTGTATCTCTCTTCCTGGGTAATCTGTCCATCATGGAACTGATTGAGGACGACTGACTGCTTCTGCTCTGCTTCGGCAATGAGTGTCTTCTTCTCCTCTGGGACGATCATATCGGAAAGTCCGATCGTAGCACCGAAGATCGTTGCATACTTGAATCCGATATCCTTTACCGCATCGAGAAGCTGGACTGCGATGGAAGGCTTCTTCGACTTGATTGTCTCGCCGATGACCTTCTTGAGCTGCTTATCGCCAAGGCAGTAGTTCTGATATGGGATACCCTCAGGGATGACTTCGTTGAAGATCACCCTTCCCGGTGTCGTATGATACCAGCTTCTTCCATCTGCAATCACGCTGCCGCCCTTCTCATCGACGATCTCAAGGCCTTCCTTGAAGCGGTAGAGGATTCCCTCGTTGTATGTAAGGGATCCGATTCCGATAGCTGCCTCGATCTCAGCAATGGTCTCATATCTCCTGACCTTCCTCTCTGGATCGAGATCGGTTCTCTCCTTCGTGAGATAGAAGATACCGAGGACCATATCCTGCGATGGGAATGCGATAGGCTTTCCGTTTGCAGGGTCAAGGAGGTTGGTTGTCGAGAGCATGAGAGTCCAGCACTCGAGCTGAGCTGCCTGCGTAAGAGGCACGTGGATAGCCATCTGGTCACCATCGAAGTCAGCGTTGAATGCATGGCATACGAGAGGATGGAGCTTGAGTGCCTTTCCCTCCACGAGAACAGGCTCGAATGCCTGGATTCCGAGACGGTGGAGAGTAGGAGCACGGTTAAGCATAACAGGATGCTCCTTCACAACCTCATCAAGGACTCCCCATACCTCTGGTGCCTCTGTCTCAACGAGGTTCTTGGCCCTCTTGATATTCTGTGCGATATCGAGCTGAACAAGGCGGCGCATAATGAATGGCTTGTAGAGCTCAAGAGCCATCTTCGCAGGAACACCGCACTGATGCATTCTCAGCTCCGGTCCTACGACGATTACAGAACGTCCTGAGTAGTCTACGCGCTTTCCGAGAAGGTTCTGCCTGAATCTTCCCTGCTTGCCCTTGAGGACATCGGAGAGAGACTTAAGATCCCTCTTGCTGCTGCCCTTTGTAGGATTGGTTGTCTTTGAGTTGTCGAAAAGCGAATCAACAGCTTCCTGAAGCATTCTCTTCTCGTTCCTGATGATGATATCAGGAGCCTGTATCTTGATAAGCCTATCAAGACGGTTGTTCCTGTTGATTACCCTTCTGTAGAGCTCATTGAGGTCGGTCGTAGCGAAGCGGCCTCCATCGAGCTGGACCATTGGCCTGAGATCTGGCGGGATCACAGGGATGACCTTGAGGATCATCCACTCAGGCTTGTTGCCTGAATTGAGGAAGTCCTCGCAGTATCTGATCCTTGAAAGGAGCTTGTTATCGATCTTGTTGTTTGCTTCTTCCTTAGCAGAGAGCTGAGCCCTGAGCTCCTCCGAGAGTGCCTTGAGATCGAGGCTTTTGAGAAGGTCATAGATGGCCTCAGCACCCATGCCAGCCTTGAAGCCGTCGTTGTACTTGTCATATGCGGCATAGTACTCATCCTCAGACAGGACCTGGAACTTGCGCAGATCCGTATCCTGGCCAGGATCGGTAACGACATACTTCTCGTAGGAGAGGATCTCCATGAGCTCCGCGCGCTTGATATCAAGGAGGTAGCTCATGATTGAAGGCGTGGATCTGTAGAACCAGATATGGGCAACAGGAGCAGCCAGCGTTATGTGGCCGATCCTCTCACGCCTTACCTTGGTATCGGTGACCTCTACTCCGCAGCGGTCGCAGACAACACCCTTGTATCTGTTGGATTTGAACTTTCCGCACCAGCATTCCCAGGCCTTTGTGGTTCCGAAGATACGCTCGCAGAAAAGACCATCCCTCTCCGGGCGGAGAGAACGGTAGTTGATGGTCTCCGGCTTCTTTACCTCTCCATAGGACCAGGCAAGAATCTGCTCCGGTGACGCAAGCTTTATCCTGATGCTGCTGAAATCCTGTATTTCACTCATAATCCGTCTTTCCTCCTAGAAAGCGCTTTTTTCTTTCTTGGCGATCAATTCCTCGTCACGCTCTGTAAGCGGAACCTGATTGCCGTTCTCATCGTAGACAGAGATGTCGAGAGCCAGTCCCCTGATCTCCTGCACAAGCACGTTGAATGCCTCAGGGATCGAAGCTGTCTGCTGCGACTCGCCCTTAACGATGGACTCATAGATCTGCACCCTTCCCTTCATGTCGTCGGACTTGATAGTCAGAAGCTCCTGAAGGTTGTTGGCAGCGCCATAAGCCTCGAATGCCCAGACCTCCATTTCTCCAAGTCTCTGTCCGCCGAACATAGCCTTACCTCCGAGAGGCTGCTGGGTTACGAGCGAGTATGGACCTGTCGAGCGCGCATGCATCTTGTCATCTACAAGATGGTGCAGCTTGAGGTAGTAGATATATCCGCAGAATACGTCATTGACGAATGGCACGCCCGTTCTTCCGTCATACAGCCTTGTCTTGCTGTTCCTTGGAAGGCCTGCTTCTTCCATCTCATGCTCAATCTGCTCCATTGAAGCAGACTGGAAGACAGGGGTCTTGTACCACTTGTCGTTCTTGACAGCAGCCCAGCCGAGCTGAGTCTCCATGAGCTGTCCGATATTCATACGGGAAGGAACGCCTAGCGGGTTAAGGCATACATCAAGCGGTGTGCCGTCTTCCATGTATGGCATATCCTCTTCTGGGAGAACCCTGGATACGACACCCTTGTTACCATGCCTACCAGCCATCTTATCGCCTTCCTTGAGCTTTCTCTTGGTTGCGATGAGGACCTTGATGGTCTGCTCTACTCCTGGCTGGAGCTCATCCTTGTCATCCTTCCTGAGGCGCTGGATATCGATTACGGTACCCTCTGTGCCGTGTGGGACCTTGAGAGATGAATCCCTTACTTCCTTTGCCTTCTCTCCGAAGATGGAATTGAGGAGCTTCACCTCAGGAGTCGTATCGGACTCGCTCTTCGGAGTTACCTTTCCAACGAGGATGGAGCCTGGATGGACATATGTTCCGATGCAGACTATGCCTTCCTCATCGAGGTGCTCGAGAAGCTTATCGCTTGTGTTAGGGATATCCCTTGTAAGGCGCTCCGATCCGAGCTTGGTCTCCCTGACGTCAATCGTGAATTCCTTGATATGGATAGAGGTGTAGATATCCTCCCTGACGACGCGCTGCGAGATAAGTACAGCATCCTCGTAGTTGTATCCATTCCATGGAACGAAGCCGACAAGGATATTCCTTCCGAGAGCAAGCTCTCCATTCTGGGTTGCAGGACCGTCAGCGAGCACATCGCCGTCATCGACATGGTCTCCGACATTCACGATAGGCTTCTGGTTCATGCATGAATCCTGGTTCGTCCTCTCGAACTTGTGGACCTCATAGCTGTCGATCTCTCCCTCGATCTCAGGGTGATCCGGCCTGATCCTGATCTGCGTCGAGGAGACATAGATGACCTCTCCTGCCCTCTTTGCCTTCACGAGAACGCCCGAGTCATAGGCTGTTCTCTGCTCCATGCCTGTACCTACCCTTGGAGCCTCAGGGAATACCAGAGGAACTGCCTGACGCTGCATGTTCGATCCCATGAGGGCTCTGTTTGCGTCGTCGTGCTCAAGGAACGGGATGAGGGATGTAGCAACGGATACTACCTGTCTTGGGGAAACATCCATCCAGTTGATATCCTCAGGCTTTGCAACGCCGTAATCCCCGTAGTGCCTTACGGATACTTCCTTCTCCAGGAAGTTACCGTTCTCATCGATCTTTGCGTTTCCCTGTGCGATGTAGTACTTTTCCTCATCATTTGCATCGAGATACTGCACTTCATCAGTGACCTTTCCGTTGACTACCCTTCTGTAAGGAGTCTCGATAAAGCCATATGGGTTTATCTTTGCATAGTTTGCGAGAGAGAGGATAAGACCGATGTTCGAGCCTTCAGGTGTCTCGATAGGGCATATTCTTCCGTAGTGGGTGTAGTGTACGTCCCTGACTTCGTAGATAGCCCTTGCCGAAGACCTTGAAAGACCTCCCTTAGGACCGAGTGCGGATACCCTTCTCTTATGAGTAAGCTCTGCAAGAGGGTTGATCTGGTCCATGAACTGGGAAAGCTGTGAGGAACCGAAGAACTCCTTGATCGCTCCGACGATAGGCTTGATGGAGATGATCTCCTGGGGCTTCACAGACTCATCCGTGATGTTCATCTTCTCCCTTGCGGCCTTAGCCATCCTGGAGAAAGCATCCTGGATATTGTTCTGCAGAAGCTCGCCTACTGTCCTGACCCTTCTGTTACCGAGTGCATCGATATCATCATCCTTGATCTGGCCGTTGCAGAATAGGATGAGGAACCTCACTGTGTTGATCACATCGTCTACGACGAGGGACTTGGAGCTCTGGTACTTCTCCTCTTCCATTCCATAGAACTTCTTGTTCAGCTTATGCCTGCCGATATCCGAAAGATCGAAACCGCGGCCTTCGATGAAGAAGTCCTGGAAATAGCTGATCACGCGCTTCGGATCAGGGAAGGTCTTGAGATTCTGGGGAAGCGCATTCTTGCATGCTTCCACGATCTGCGCGATGTACTGGTTCTGGAACTCCTCTGAGTCCTCATGCCTGTATGCAGGGCAGAGGATGCGCTCTCTCTTGAGTGTCTTGAGCACTGCAAGTGCAGGAGCATCGAGATCCCTTGCCTTCGTGTCAACGACCTCAATCTCCTTGAAGCCCCTGTCAAGAAGCTCCTGGAGCTCGATGATGCCAAGCTCATCGCCTGCGCAGAACCTCACCTCTCCTGACTCAGCGTCATAGAGGTCCTTGTAGGAGAAGAATACGGAATCATCCGAAAGCCCCTCCTCTATATTGATCGTCTTGCTGCTGTAGAAAGACTCAACGATCTTCTCTCTTGTATCGATACCAAGGACACGCATGAAGAACGTGACAAGGAAAGGCTTCTTTCCAAAGCTCACGTGGATGATGTTGTTTACCGTCTTCTTCTCGCTTGCGGCAGTATCGCCCTTCTTGGTATCAAGCTTCTCGTTCTTCCTTGTGAGTACAAACTCGAGCTTTGTGCCGGCATAGGGATAGAGCGTACCGAAGTACTGGGAAGAAGCATCATTCTTCTTTCCTTCCTTGAATACGACGCCGGCAGAGCGTACGATCTGGGATACGATTACACGCTCAGCTCCGTTGATGATGAAAGTACCACGATCCGTCATCAAAGGAAAATCGCCGAAGAAGATCTCCTTCTCCTTGATCTCGCCATTCTTTGTCTCGAGAGCTACTCTGGCCTTAACAGGTACACCAAATGTGCGTCCCTTCTTCTTGCATTCGGACTCCGAGTATTTGATCCCATCCATATCGACTGTGTATCCGTTGTACTCAACGGTCATGTCATCATTAGGCGATTTGATTGGGAAAGTGTGCTGGAAGACATACTCCAGACCATAGTCCGGGCATGGCGGCTCGTTGTTCAGAACCTTATCCAACTGCAGGAATTTTCCATATGAATCGGTCTGAATACCAATAAGATTCGGGAGTTCGCATACTTCCGGCAATTCAGAGCCGATATCAACTCTCTTTATGGCTTTGCCTTTGCTGGCCATCATTGTACCTCCATAAGGAATACCTGGAAGGCATTCCATAAGGCACCGAAGTACCTTTATTCAGGATTTATCTTTAGACACGTTATGCCACCGGGCACCCGATGGCATAGACCCAGCCTGATTCCAGGCTGGGATGAACATATAAGAAGTTAGTTTGCAGCCTTTACTTCGACTACGCAGCCAGCAGCTTCGAGCTTCTCCTTGATAGAAGCAGACTCTTCCTTGCTAACGCCTTCCTTGACTGTACCGCCGTTCTCGCAGAGATCCTTAGCTTCCTTGAGGCCGAGACCTGTGATAGCGCGGACTTCCTTGATGCATGCGATCTTCTTAGCAGCGTCAACGCTCTTGAGAGTAACGTTGAACTCTGTTGGCTCCTCAACTGCCTCAGCAGCTGCTGCACCACCGCCTACTGCAACTGCAGCTGCAGCAGCAACGACACCGAACTTCTCCTCCATCATCTTGATAAGATCGGAGATTTCCATAACGCTCATGTTAGCGATGGACTCGAGGATTTCTTCTTTAGTAGCCATATTATCTTCTCCTTTGGAATTTTTTTTAACGGTCTAGCAGGTTACGTGAAGACTAGGACCGTATCAGTTAGCTTCAGCAGAAGCACCACCCTTCGACTCGACATAAGCGAGGAGCGTAGCAGCGAGCTTCTGAACAGGTGCCTTCATTGTTCCCATCAAGGAAGCAATGAGTTCCAGCTTGGTAGGAAGCTTGGAAATTTCCTCGATCTGCTCAGCGGAGAGAACCTCGCCATTGAACAGAGCGCCCTTAACCTGGATATTAACGCCATCCTTGTTTGCTGCGAAAAGAGCCTTAGCGACTACATTGGCAGTATCACCCTTGAAGAGAGCTACAGCTGTAGGTCCCTTCATCTGATCCTCTGCACCACCCTTGTCAAGATTCTGGAGAGCGATCTTGGCATAGCGATTCTTTACAACACGGTATGCCGCATCTTCCTTCCTGAGGGTCTTGCGGATGTCGGTAATCTGAGCGACGGTCATTCCCCTGTAATCGGTGAAGATATATCCGTCGTATCCTGCAAACTCTTCCTTGAGAGCTGCTACAGCGTCTTCCTTAGCCGGGGTTACACGTGTCTTATAATCTTCCATGTCATCCCTCCTTAGGCATTAGCGGATGCAATTGCATCTTTGTAATCAACATGGACGCCTGGGCCCATGGTCGATGAGAGTGCAACAGACATTACGAAATCACCCTTAGCATCAGCAGGCTTCTTTCTGATGATTTCCTGGAGTGTGACAAGAGCATTCTCTGCGATCTTATCAGCATCCATATCAACCTTACCTACTGCAAGGTGAACAACACCTGTCTTATCTGAACGGAATTCAACGCGGCCCTTGTTGAGTTCAGCAAGTGCTTCCTTGATGTCGTTCGTGACAGTGTGTGTCTTAGGGTTAGGCATAAGTCCTCTTCTACCGAGAATCGGTCCGAGACGACCTACGTCCTTCATCATGTCAGGAGTTGCAACAGCGATGTCGAAGTCCATCCAGCCGCCCTTGATCTTATCGATAGGTCGTTATCACCGACATAAGCAGCACCAGCAGCCTTAGCCTCTTCTGCCTTATCTCCCTTAGCGAAGACGAGGATCTTCTTCTGAGCAGAGAACTGGTTTGGAAGCACTACTGTGTCTCTTACTGTCTGGCTCTTCTTAAGTGAAACCTTAACGGAGAGCTCCACTGTTTCCGTGAACTTTGCGAATGCGCAGCTCTTCACAAGCTCAACAGCTTCCTTAAGGCCATAAGCCTTGTTCCTGTCGACCTTCTTGAGAGCTTCCTGGTATTTCTTACCTTTCTTCATCTTACTTCTCCACCTCTACGCCCATTGAACGAGCTGTACCAGCAATGATTTTCTTAGCAGCATCCATATCGTTTGCGCTGAGATCCTCAAACTTGGTCTTTGCGATTTCCGTGAGCTGTGCATCTGTAAGAGTACCAACCTTGGTCTTGTTTGGTGTACCAGAAGCAGTCTGGATACCAAGGGCCTTCTTGATAAGTACAGCAGCAGGAGGTGTCTTGAGAACAAAAGTGAAGCTCTTGTCCGCATAAACAGTGATGATAACTGGGAGGATGAGTCCAGGTTCATAGCCTTTTGTCTTGTCATTGAACTGCTGGACAAACTGAGGGGCACTGACTCCATGAGGGCCAAGAGCTGGTCCAACTGGTGGAGCCGGCGTAGCCTTCTGGGCAGGACACTGCAACTTGATTATCGCAGTAACCTTCTTCTTTGCCATTTTTTTCT
>JAXFQZ010000153.1:0-5593 GCA_034178685.1 Candidatus Ornithospirochaeta sp.
GCATCCCTCTTCCCTTTCTCTCCATTGCTGCTTAATCCGAAATCAATCGCGTATCATCAACAACGCTTAATTCGAGACGAATTCAGAAAAAGCAGCACTCATCTCTACATAAGCTATATTTTCTGCAACCTATATCATTGGCATAATGCATTACAATCGCAAGAAGCCTACCTACCAGATTAGAATCGGATCTAGCAGCTGCGATAGAACGGATCGATGATGCATTATTTCAAAGCTGTTTCAGTTCATCATCGATGCATCTGCGTATTATGTGCATTATCCTATCCATAAGGATTGGTACTTTATCCTCTGCACGATACTCCTTCCTGATAACCTTAACGATAAGCCTCATGGTTGTCAGAACCTGCAGGAACAATCACACTATCCCCTATTCTGATCGAGTCGTCATCGGTTATGTAATAATAAAGCCTGCCGAGTTCCTTTGTTTCCTTCCGTTCATTTCAGAAGAATGAAAACCCTGGAGAAGAACCCTTTCTATCTCATCTAAAGCGAAACCATGTTCTTCGCTGTCGGCAGATCCGTGACAAGCACATTCACTAGCCCTGTCTTAAGCAGTCCGTCTATGCTTCCGACCTTTGAGTATCCGTTTGCAGCAGCAATGCGTGATACTATCGATCTAGAGAAGCTATCGCGTAGCAGTGAAGCCTGAAATCACAGCTACAGGATCAATGCCTATATCCAGAAAAGAGATCATCGATTACGACAACGTTCGAAAAGACGCTGCTATATTCATTTCTTTTCAGGCCGAAGGTCGTTATAAGAGTATTCCTGATGGTATTTTTGGGAGAAACATTCTCCTTCAGGAGGTTCTCCCTTGTCATAAGCGTGATGTAATAATCCTTATCTACTTCAAATAATCCGCTGTAGAACTTGATTTCGCACATGTTTATGACATTATCGTTTCTTATGATCAGAAGATCGATCTGCGTTCCTTTTGAATCATCTCCTTTCTTTGACCAGGCTGAAACACTTGAAATGACACCGGATATGCCCAAGGCCATCTTGATTTCCTTTATGTGGTTGAAGCAGACATTCTCGAATGCATACCCACGCCATGCCGATATTCTCTGGGAACTGGCATTCTGAGACCAGAATTCCTCATTGATGCTGGTCCTGTTATGGATGAATTGCAGATAGAACAGGCAGAAAGGATCTGTCAGCTTGTAGTGGATTTCTCTCTTGCTGAACCCGAATGGGACATATTCCATGATGAAGCTGCTTGCAATAAGAGCATGAAGGCTTTTTGTTATGGTACTGCCATCTGTTATGCCAAGAGCCGTTATGATTTCAGAACGGGTATAACCTGAATTCCTTGTTGCAAGGAATGATACTATCGATTTGAAAAACTCCGGACGATTGAATACAGAGGCAAACAGCCTATCGAATTCATCTTCAAGCTTCGCATGATGAGCGAAGAATATATCATCGATATTCTGTGCCAGGCTTTTCTCACCATCCACATATCCCATGTAATATGGAATACCTCCGAATACCATATAGCTCTGTATGATATCGTAGCTGGAGAATCTGATATTCCTGCTTTCATAGTAGTCCTTGCATTCTCCGAGGGAGAACGGTTCCAGCTTGATGACGTAAGTAAGACGATTGTATAACCCGCCATGAGCATTGATCAGGTTATCAAGAATCCATGAGTTTGCACTGCCGCATACTATCACCATCAGGTTCTTCCTATGGCATCCCCAGGAGTTCCAGAATCCTTCAAAGGCACTGATGAACTCCGATCTAGGAGTATCCAGCCATGGAAGCTCATCGATGAATACCAATTGGCGCGATCCATCGTCAATCCGGATAAGATGTCTTTCAAGAAGCAGAAAAGCATCAGACCAGGACTTTGGCTTATTGCATTCAGGCATTCCCTGAAGAAGGAGTGAATTATAGAAATGCTCCAGCTGTCTATAGAGAAGTCCCTTGGAAGAAGAGGATTCAGGCGATAACCCAGTATGCCTGAAAGATATACGGTCAGAGAAGACCTCGTCAATCAGAAAAGTCTTGCCTACTCGATACCTGCCATATACTGCAACAAGCTCTGATTTATTGCTCTCATAAAGCCTGTTGAGTTCCTTCGTTTCCTTCTTTCTTCCGATCATGAATGCCTCTTTTATTTAGAGACGAACACAGAAAAAACAGCGTTCATCTCGATTTAAATATTAATAGCAGATTCTTTTGCCGTCAATTCTGCTTAGATAAGCAAAGAGCTGTCAAAAATAAGCACTAACACATATCATGCTTATTCAGAACCCTTTCTATCTCATCGAAAGCGATAATATGTTCTTTGCAGTAGGAAGGTCGGTGACAAGCACATTGACAAGACCTGTCTTCAGAAGCCCGTCTATGCTTCCGACCTTCGAGTATCCATTAGCGACAGCTATGCGCGTGCCGACGGCTCTGAGCCTCTCGATCGGGATGGAGGAAGAGGCCATTGCATGGGACTTGATCACATTGCCCTCGTCATCGAAGTGGTAATTCAGGTAATCGCCCGCTATATCATGTCCCTTGATCCTCTCAAGCTCATCGCGGCTGAACATGATGCTCCTGAGCTTCGGATTGAGCGAGAATGGCACTCCGACTCCCCCTATCACGATGCCAAGGTCATCATAGTACCCTAAGTCATCAGGATCCTCGCCATCGAGGTATGAGACAAGGCGCTGCCTTGTCTTCTTATCGAGCGAGACTCCCCAGTTCTGGCAGAAGCGCTCTGAGAATGAGAGGTAGTCGTAGAACTCGCCTGCCATCTCCTGATTGTCGTAATCGAGGATCGGAACGATCTTCCACCTGCTTCTCTTATCGACGATCCTGAGCCTGTAGGAAACGATCTCGTTCATGACCCTGCCAAGCCCGAAGCCCAGCCTGCATGCATCGTTGGGGAAATTGTCGAGGATGTACTGCACGGCTCCCTCGACAAGGAATGTGTAGGAGTTCCTTTCGCTTGAGGTTCCCGTCACCAGGACAAGGGTCTCAAGCCCGTACTTCTCCCTGAAGAGCGAGCTCAGCCTCTCCTTCTCCTCAGGCAGGACGGATGGAGGATTGAGTATTATCTCGACGATGCCGCGCTCTGTTGCGCTATTGAGGTACTTCCCGACCTGGACATGGGAGACACCGAGCCGCTTCCCGATATCGCTCTTTGTCATCTTCTTCTCATAGTAGTCTACAGCAACAGAGAAAAGCAGTTCGTTGGAAATCATCCTATCACCCCCTCTAGCAATCTTACCATAAGAGATGGCATTTGGGGAAATAGAGGAGAGAGGCCCGTAGGCCTCCCTTCATCCAAGAATCTCCTTCACCTTCCCATATAGCGCCTCTGCAAGCCTTTCATGGCTATCCTTTGTCATATGGAGGCAGTCGCTGCCTGCTCTCCCATAAAGGGATGCATCCAGGAAGAACGACCCTGTGCGCTCTGCTGTCTTCTCGTACCATGAAGCAAGCTCTAGGCTCTTCTCATAGGATGAGGAGTCATAGCTCTGGAAGCGGCTCTCGCCGATAGCAGGAGCGATATGGATCGGAGAGACGATGAGGATCCTCGGCATCTCGATATCCTCATGCCTGATCCTGTCGATTATCATCTCAACGCCATACGCAATGCTCTTTGCAGATGCATTGTAGACCTGCTTCGTATCGTTCGTGCCGAGCATTATGATCACCAGGTCCAGCGGCTTATGGCTCTGGATTGCGTTGCTTATATCCTTGATCCCGCACTTGCCGGGCTTGAAGGGATCCTCGAATACGGTGGTCCTTCCACCAAGGCCCTCCTCGATCACGTGGTAGCCATTCCCAAGGAGCTTTCCTAGGATGATAGTCCATCTCTCTTCATACTCATAGCGTCCGGGGTACTCTGTCGTGGAGCCGAATGTATTGGAATCCCCGAAGCATAGGATGTTCTTCATCTTTCCTCCCCATCAAGGAAGTCCGGATTGAGATGCACTGAGAAAGCATCAGCAAGCTTCCTTAAGTTGTCATCGGTGATCGTATTGACGATTCCCACGGACTTTGCCTTGATATATATCTCTGCTGCTTTCTCTATAGTATGCATCAGTCCGAAGGCTTCATCAAATGTGCTTCCGGATGCGAATACGCCATGGAATGCCCATACCACAGCAGGATACTTATCGATCAGGGCGCATGTCGCACGCGCGATCTCCATCCCGCCAGGGACCATCCACTCAACGATCCCTATACCCTCTGGGAACACAACTGCGCACTCTGTCTCGCTCTGCCACAGGATCCTCGTAAGCGTCCTTGCATCAGGCTCTATCGTGTATGTAAGCGCTGTCGTATTCGCAGGGTGCGCATGGTAGATCACACGGCACTTCCCTCCGGTTGCTTCCTTCCTTTTTGCGTGGTTCATCAGATGGGTCGGAAGCTCGGAAGTCGGCCTCGAGTCCTCAAGGCCCCAGAGGATGCTATACCCGGATCCATCATCATCGATCCTTATTATCCCGAAGTTCCCCTCAGGATCCAGTATCACATTCCTCATGTACCTTCCGGTGCCTGTGACCATGTAATACTCGCCTGACACCTCCCTTATAGGCTCAGGAAGATCGAAATGCCTTGGCTCCGGAGAGAAGAGGGATTGAGCATCAGCGACATCCTTCTCAGTCATCCTGTAGCTCAGGTTTCCTCCGTTTCTCTCATGCCAGCCTTGGAGAAAGCCGTCATTGCATAGCTTTATGAATCCATTCTGCGCTTCAGTCATCATGCTCTGCCTCCCAGTGCTTCCTTCTCGTAGGTGCGGATTGAGGAAAGGACCTCGAAATCATCCTCTTTTCCCTCCCTTGAGAGGAATTCGTTCCATACTTCCTGCCAAGGAAGCGTCTTTATTGCCTCGGTTGTGGCAAGAAGGGAAGTGAAGTCTGCTTCATCCTGCATCCTCTTCATGCTTCCGGATGGCTCAAGAAGCGCAAGAAGCAGCGCCTTCTGCATGTTCCTTGTGCCTATTACCCATGCCGCGATCCTGTTGATCGATGCATCGAAGAAGTCAAGGCCGATCTTGACTCTGTCGAGCGCATCCGCCCTGACGATCTCGCGTGCTATGGACCTCAGCTCATCATCAAGCACGACAACATGGTCGCTGTCCCACCTCATCGGCCTTGATACATGGAGAGGAAGGTACTTCTTGAAGCTGAGGAGCGCAGAGATCTTCTCGCTGATCACCTCAGTAGGATGGTAGTGCCCGGAGTCGAGGAGCTGGTACACGTTATCGTGTGTCGCAGCATAGTATGCATAGAACTCATTGCTTCCCACAGTGAAGGCCTCAAGCCCTATACCGAAGGTCTTGGACTCAACCGAATCGATAACCCCTGGAGCCTCTACGGAGAAGATCCTGTCCAGCGACTCCCTGAGCCTCTCCCTTGGCCCCAATCTGTCTGCTGGGTAATCCTTGAAGCCATCAGCGATCCAGGTGTTGACGACAGAGAAGCCATCCTGGTTCGATGCGAATGCAGATGCGATGCGCCTTGACCTGATGCAGTGCTCCACCCAGTAATCCCTCACGCTCTCATCAGGGGAAGAGAGAGTGAGGTTGTCCTTCACCATCGGATGGGAGAAGAGAGTCGGG
>JAXFQZ010000154.1:0-5014 GCA_034178685.1 Candidatus Ornithospirochaeta sp.
TCCTTATGATCCCTGTTATCCTGTTCCTGATTCTATCTAATCCTTTCAGCATCTACATGAAAATATACCAAAGCAGTGCCAATCAGTCGAGAAGGGAAAGATTGCAGGAAAAGCAAACCATGCATCAAAGCAAGAGCCTTCAGGATGCATATGTCATAATGAATAACCAATGCCCACAGTGAACTGGAAGTCTGCTATAGGCTTATCGGCTTTTATGTTGCCTGGGTTCCAGATCGTGATCAAGTCTGCCTGGATAAAGGATTCGAGGCCCTTGATGATCTCGAAGCCTGTATTGACTCCGCAAACGAATGTATGCGAGACAGCGTTCCTTGTTGAATTAGCATTCGGATCCTTGTTATTCGCATTGGGATGGCTGGTTGTAGGAGTATTTGTCTTATCTCCTGCTGAAAGAGTCTTCCAGCATGTCCATTTGTCGAATGTTCCATGAGCCATATAGAAGAGATTTCCCTCTGCATGCCATCTGCCAAGCGATCTGTATCCTGCATTCAGGTTCGCGACAATCGCATCTCCTCCGTACTTATAGCCAAGGAAGGATTCATCGTAGACGTTGCCGCCAGCTGGATCGTTGCAGTAGTTCCTCACAGCTACAACCCAGCTGATTCCGTAATCCCCTGCAGCCTGCGCACCGCTTCCCTTATCCCTGAGATAGAGATACGGATCTGTATAAGCTCCCTCTACTGAGCCATAGAACACGCCCTTGGAAAGAGGGAATGCTGCATTCACGCCAGCCATGAAGCCCTTCCCATCGGGGCTTGCTCCATCGTTCTTCCCCGGAACAGGCTCACCGGGAAGCGCATACTCATCGATCACTATCTGCGCATAGATATTGAGATTCCTGAATGGCGTGTAGTCCAGCTCCAGGGAAAGAATTGAATTCGCATTGCTCTTGATGTAGTAGTTATGGAAGAGCATGCATGGATTGAACACCTGAAGATCGAGGAAATTATCCTTTGACTGGTACATAACGCCCTCTGTGAGAACGAAGCTCATCTTATCCTTGAAGAACCTGAACTCAAGGCGGTGCGCCATGAACATATTGATCCCATTCATCAGCTGTTCCTGCCCGCCTTCTCCGAATCCCCAGCTGGCAGGGTCGGTGGATGCATACAGCGAAGGATGAGGGAAGAACGATGAGACGAATGTATACTTGAAGGAATCGAAGTAGGTCGTGAACCTTGCCATGTTATGGTACTCGATGTTATCGCCTACAACGAAGTTCCCGGTCTTTCCAGGGCCCCAGCTCATCCTGTCCCTTCCGATCTGAAGGCTCCAGTGGTTCCCGCCAGCTGCAGCGAATGCCCTGTATGGGATATTCACATTGATCACGTTGAGAGTGAACACAGGAGGATTCTGGTACGCAGGGAAGTTCGTATTGAAGACTGTCTCTCCGAACTCAGGCAGGGAGCCATCCTTGGTCTTCACGTAATTCTGCAAGGAGAGCTCTGAATACCCATAGAATGAGCTTATAGGCCATGTCTCAAGCTTGATATTCAGGAATGGCTTATGCTCTAGGAAGCTGTAGTTCCAGTTTGACCTTCCGATGAACTGCTTATCATCCGTGTTGCTATGGATATAGTTCTCAAGATCCACATCCAGGCCCCATCTGATAGCAAATCCTTCACATAGCTCCTTCCTCTCCTGATTGAGAACGGAATCCAGACTGTCGTAGAGATCTGCAGCGCTTCCAGACAGGGAAGAGCGGTCTATCTTGGCAAGCATCCTTGAAAGCTCATCCTCCGACCATGGTCCTGTTGTCGAAGGAAGCGAATGCCCTGTCATAATATACAGGTACTTCAGATCCTCGTATTCTGAGGAATCGACCCTGTAGATCTTCTGCCTGTTTGCTGAGCCTGCAAAGAGAGATGTAATTGATATTGCTATTATGGCGAGCACCACTATGATTCTTCTGGTTCTCATATAATCTCCTGATTTATCCAAGGATACTTTATAATATATGAATATAAGGAATTGATGCCCCATAGTACATACATCGCCTTGACAAAGGATTTTCATTTACATATCATCTCTAAGCATGGAAAGATGGCCGAGTGGTCGAAGGCGGGCGCCTTGAAAGCGTCTGAGGGGCAACTCTCCGGGGGTTCGAATCCCTCTCTTTCCGTAGGGTGCTTCAGATGAGGCACCTTTTATTTTTGCATGGATGCCCTCGTTGCATCCCCCTGCAGGACATAGATAGCGATACATCAGCAATCCAAATACATGCAAGGATTCATTTGTCAGCACTCTTATCCTTGGACAAAGTCCCTCCAATCATGTATATTGTACCTAGATGGCTTGAAATTGATTCGTTAATGTATCAGAATAGAGCCACTTGATGGAAAGATGGCCGAGAGGCCGAAGGCGCGTCCCTGCTAAGGACGTATGTGGGTAACTGCATCGGGGGTTCGAATCCCCCTCTTTCCGTCGGAGCCTTGGGATTATTCCCGAGGCTCTTTTCTTTTTCGGTGTATTATATTCCTATGCTTGGGAAATTCGCGCTTAGATACGCCAAGGCAGCACTCGATAAGAATGCTGTAAAAAGAATAAGGAAGAAGATGCTTGAATGCGGTGCAACGCCCGAGAAGGGAAAGGTCATCGCGCTATCATACGGTTCCCTGTTCTGCCGTGAGGGGCTATGGAAGAGGCTACTGAGAAAGCCTGAGGATATCGTGACGCTTGAGAGCGCAATCCTCTATGCATCCGATCGCATCATGGAATCAGAGGTTCCGCCATACGATATGATCAGTTGGCTGAGGCAGGCGCTTATATACCTTGCTTCGTTCTTCAATCTCTTCCAGGGGAAGGCAGAGAGAATCGAGTTATCATCGGAATCGGGCTTTTTCGATTCCTGCTGCATAGATACTCAGAAGATCACAGTCACAAGGGACGGAAGGCTGAGGCTAAGACTGGACGAGCATGGGAGGATCAGATACAGGAGATACGATATCGGGGAGGAAAGGGCTTCCGCTCTGATAGATATAATCGCACGCTATTTCTCACGCCCATTCCTTGGATGCCTGGATGATGCCTATGATGATGCTAGAGGCTGGCATCTGGCTATAACCGATGAGGATGGGAAAAAGCACTTATACTCAGACCGATACAGGGGTCAGGAATACCTTACGGATGATGGCAAGGACCTATCGGATATCATCCGTGAATACACAGGAATCGATGGCCTTTTTGCCTTTGACTGCAATAGCGACAAGGCGTTATCCATCGGAATAACGTGCGGTAATGAAAGCATCTCGATAGCAGATGGCACTATAGCAATAGATAAGAAGGACGGAATGAGGGAGAAGACGATGAGGATAAAAGACAGGGAGCTTGCATCCATTCTCCTTTCAGATTATGCATCATCGCTTCTCGATAGCCTGGATAGCCAGGGTGCTATAGCAAGCATCAGGATCGGAAGAAGGCTCTCCGGGATGCATGAATTCAGCGCATCGCTGAGCGATATGGCATGGAATGCATACCTTGACCTTATCAAGGCAGTGCTCTCATCGACTGAGGCATTCAGCATAATGCAGGAAAAGGAGCATGATGGAGAGGGAACAATAGTATACAGGGTAAAGTTCTCTCCTGAGAGCAAGGCATACTCCTACCTAGGCAGTGAGAGATACTCGATAGGAGACGATGTCATAGTCCCTGTAGGAGACAATATGGATCTCACAAGAGCAACTGTTGTCGGGCTGATGCATCTGGATCCCGATGACAGCAGCCTGATGCATGACGGAAGGCCTCTGAAGACAATAGTCTCCAAGGTGCTTGATATCCTGCCTATATGAGCTCTCTTATTGACAAGCTATGCTTCCAGCAGGCTGAGGAGATAGGATACGGCGCAAAGCAGTTCATAAAGGCGGGGCTTGGAAAGGGAGACAGATCCTTCGGAATACACCTTGCATCGAACATTCCATCCGGGTACCTATCATCATCAGCAGGAGGATACATCGAAGGAAGTCGCATCGGTTGCATCGAAGATGTTCGGAAGCGACAAGGTAATAACGAACAGGAAGCACTCGCTCGGAGGCGATGACTTTGCTGAGTTCAACAGAATAGTGCCAGGCACTTATGTATACCTAGGCTCCTCGAATAAGGATATGCCTGAGACATGCGTTGCACACCACAACTCCGAATTCGATATCGATGAGGATTGTCTCTCAATCGGCGTTGCACTCACAGCAGGATATGCCATCGAGTATCTCAATGGAAAAGCATAATGAAAATGGGCAGTAAAATGCCCATTTTCAAAACAACCCCTCCTACCCTATTGCATAATTCTTTGATTTGATTAAGAATAGAGAGCGCTGAATAGCATTGAGACCATAGCTCAGCTGGATAGAGCATCAGTTTGCGGAACTGGGGGTCGGAGGTTCGAATCCTCTTGGTCTCGCGATTACTCCTTGAGAAATCAAGGAGTATTTTTTTCAACAGCCTCCCCTTTCGTAATTGCTTATGGATTACTGCCATACCTGATGTTAGTATAGTTGAATATATAGGGGGCACTATGAAAGTGGTAAAAGAGGGTGAGGTGAAATTCTACAAGCGGTATCCGGAAGATAAGATCTGGTGGGTGGATACAGATGAAGGAAAAGGATATATAGGAAAGCAGGATTTCTCCTTCGACAAGAAGAAAGTATATTCCTTGTACGCAGACTATCCTTGGGAACTCTCAGAGGAGGAGAAGGCAATCTTCGATAAGGAAAACCCTGAATGGGCTGAAGTCTTCAGATTCAGAACAAAGAATCACGTAATCCAATATGAGAAGATGCTGAATATGATATATAAATCTAGATGGAGGAAGGACTGAATTAGTTTGTAGGCATTTGAAGAATCTCCTGAACTATACCCAAAGACTGAGACACGAAAGGGAGCCTCTAGACTGCTAGGCTGACTCATTCAATCGAATTCTTCTCCCTATCTGCACAGGAGAAAGTCAGCCTAGCCTTTTCTGGATCCTTTCATTGTTATGCCAATGTAAGTATCTGCTTGCAAT
>JAXFQZ010000156.1:0-2177 GCA_034178685.1 Candidatus Ornithospirochaeta sp.
GGCTATAAGAAAATTGAAACAGGCGTAGTGGAAGGCTTTGGCAGGATCTCTGACAAGTGCGTCGAGAAGCTCTTTGCCAAGGATGGAGAGAGCGTTGAAGAGGCGAAGAACAGGCTTTCGGGGAAAGGAGAATGAGCATGGACAGGAAGGATAGGGATTCGATAATCGACGGAATAAGGAAGCAGTACATAAGCAAGGAGAATACGGAGCTTGATGAGCTTATAAGGCTCGATAGGGAAGCAAGGAGGCCTGCTGTTGTCTTCGCTTATGTCTTCGGAAGCATTGCAGCATTGGTCATGGGTACCGGGATGAGCCTTGTCATGACCGACATTGGCAGTGTGCTCGGAATAGGAAGGCCGGATGCAATCGGGATAGTGCTTGGCATCATAGGCCTTGCAGGGGCAATTGCATGCTATCCCATCTATAAGGCATTCCTGTCATCCAGATGCAGGAAGTACTCCGATCGCATCTTAGCGATGAGCAATGAAATGAGGAATGAATGATTCTCCGCATTGATGTGAAAATGCCTTGCAGTCTGTTATAATGCCTGAAGATGATTAAGATTCTTGTTTTGGATGACGACAGAGAGCAGAACAGGACTGTATGCGCATTCCTCAATAGCAGAGGATATGAGGCAATAGGGTGCATGGATGCCAATGAGGCCTATGATGCTCTTTATGAGAACAGGATGGATCTCATTGTATCCGACATCATGATGCCTGGTACCGATGGATTCTCCTTTGCTCAGGGTGTAAGGGATACTGATAGCATTGTTCCTATCATCTTCATTACTGCCCTTGATGATATCGCATCGAAGAAGAAGGGCTATCGCCTGGGCATAGATGATTACATGGTGAAGCCGATAGACCTCGATGAGCTAGTGCTCCGCATCGAAGCGCTTCTTCGCCGTGCGAGGATAGCTGCGAAGAGGAAGCTTGAGATAGGGAACCTTGTGATGGATTCCGAGGAGCATACAGCATATTACTGCGGTACCGAGATCCAGCTGACAAGGCGTGAATTCGATATCCTCTATAAGCTCCTTTCATATCCGAGGAAGACCTTCACAAGGACGCAGCTCATGGATGAGTTCTGGGATGCAGATACCGATAGCGGTCCCAGGGCCATCGATGTGTATATCGTGAAGCTTCGCCAGAAGCTCTCGATGTGCAGCGAGCTTGAGATCAGGACAGTCCATGGACTAGGCTATAAGGCAGTTGTGAAATGAGATCGGTTGCGCTTCATAGGATACTCAGGGCAATAAGCGGATTCATGCTCTTCTTCCTGACTATAGGCTTTGCAATGACATGCTGCATGATTCTTTTCCTGACTGTCCTTTCCAGGACGATGGGTTTCGAGTTCACGCGATCCAATGTCTCTGAGGCTGCAGGCCTGACTCTGCTGAATGTCCTTCTGCTGTCTGCTATGTTTTCCTTATTTGATTTCATACGCAGGAGAATCTCTGTTGATAAGCCTGTGAGGATCATCACGGAGGCTGCCGAGAGGATAATGAAGGGTGACTTCTCTGTCCGCATAAGCCCGATCCATGGAGCTTCGTATGAAGGCTTCAACCAGATCATATCCGCTATTGATTCGATGGCTAAGGAGCTATCAGGCATTGAGACTCTCAGATCCGATTTCATAGCCGATGTATCCCATGAGATGAAGGCTCCGCTTTCGGTGATACAGAACTACGGGATGCTCCTGCAGGCTCCTGATCTGAGCGATGAGAAGCGCATTCAGTATGCAAAGGGCATTGCGGATGCCTCCCGGAGGACTGCAGATATGATGACGAACATACTGAAGCTGAACCGTATCGAGAACCAGCAGCTTTTCACCAAGACAGAGGTATTCGATCTAGGGGAGCAGCTATGCGAATGCCTTCTCCGCTTCGAGAGCACATGGGAGAAGAAGGAGATCGGGATCGAGGTGGATATAGCTGAGAATGTCCTTGTCAGGGCCGATCCGGAGCTCCTCTCCCTTGTCTGGAACAATCTCTTCTCGAATGCCTTCAAGTTCACGGGCAATGGTGGCATTGTAAGCGTTTCCCTTGAAGAGAGGGGCAATCAGGCGAGAGTCACTGTGAAGGATACAGGATGCGGGATGACGCCTGAGGTAGGGGAGAGGATCTTCGATAAGTTCTATCAGGGAGATACCTCCCATGCGACTGAGGGAAATGG
>JAXFQZ010000167.1:0-19495 GCA_034178685.1 Candidatus Ornithospirochaeta sp.
AAGGCAGGAGGGCCTGGAGATATCTACCTCGAAGTGAGTGTATCCCGGATCCTCTATCGTTGCCCTCTTGATATCGAAGCCTATCACCTCATGCCCTCTTTCAAGGAAGAGAAGCGCGCATGCTCTTCCGATTCCTCCAGCGCTTCCTGTTATGAGTACCTTCATCTTTCCTCTTTTTCCTTTATCCTATTAAGCATACCAGTAAGCGGGATGGTTATAAACGGAACGAAGCATGATTCTATCAGAAGCTCTATCACGGTTCCTGACACCACGGCAGTCATGATGTCCTGCCATGCCATCTCGTAGACGGAGATCCCGATCGGCGCAAATGCAAGGATCAGGAACAAGGCGTTGTCGGCAAGCTGCCCGATCAGCGTGGAGGATGAGGCTCTGAAGAAGAACAGGAAGCGGTTGTCCTTCATCCTTTCCTCTATTCTCTTCTTCAGGACTGCGATTATGTGGATGTTGATGAAGTTGCCTAGAGCGAATGCCGTGATGCTTGCGAAGATCGTCCTTGGCCCATTGGAGAAGATCTGCCTGAATGCCTCATTCTGGTATTCATACTCCGGCAGCGTGGGGATTTCAACTATGATCCTGCCAATGATCATTGTTATGAAGGTCACAATAGCGGCAAGGTAGACTATCCTGAGGCTTTTCTCCTCATCCCATACCTCGACGATCACATTCGAGATCAGGAATACCATCCAGCTGATGATAGTGCCACCATCGCAGATGATGATGCCTGTCCCGAAGGATAGCGACTTCATGCAGAAGATGTTCATTGTGACTGAAACGACGACATAGATGACGGAGAGCGATATAAGCCAATCGCTCAAAGAGAGTTTTCTTCTCATGGTTTCCTCTTATAGTTTTGATTTTTATAGCGGAGGATTTCCAGGATGTACGAACTCCGCTAGCTGGAAAAACTATACAGATATCGCGGACTTGATTCAAGTAGTGCTGGTTATGCATTTTCTATGAATTTTTATACTATAATAGCTTCAATAATCCTTCTAAATATGTATACATATGCGATATATAGGAGAATTCATGATTAAAGCTGCTATCATAGGCGCAACTGGCTATGCCGGTGCTGAATGATGCAGGATCCTTTCAGGGCACCCTGAGGCAGAGCTGTCCTACCTTGCAGCGGGTCTTGATAGGATTGCTGCCAAGTACCCTGCAATATGCAATGATAGAAGGGGAATAGGATTCATGCAGGGAATCGACCTTAAGATCCCTCCGTGCCTTGCTGCATCGAAGTGCATGGATAACGGGCTTCTGGTCTGCTCTGCCGGGTATACAGTGCTGAGAATCATACCTCCTCTGATCGTTGGCAGGAAGGAAATCGATGAGGCTCTTGCCATAATCGACAAAGCCTTAAGTGAGCTTTGATTCCAGTCTCAGGCAGATGCCATACGGTATCTGCTTTCTTTTTGCCTTCATAAAGGCAGTAAAAAAGGGCCATCCGGAGATGGCCCTGATTGCTGGATACCTTACTTGAGGTAGATATCCTTTGTCGGATGGTAATCCATTGTGTTGGAGTGCCAGCCGCCCCACTTGTCTGTATCAACAAGGTTCTGAGATACATAGTAGTAGAATGGGAGGATGCCCTGATCTTCGTTGATGAAGATATCCTCAGCTGTCTTGAGGACTTCGAATCTGTCCTGTCCAGCTTCCATTCTTGCAGCTTCGTTGATGAGTACATCATATTCTTCGTTGGAGTATCTTCCACCGTTCATTCCTGCGCCTGTGATGAACATGTCGAGGAATGTGTTAGGATCCTGATAGTCGCCTACCCAGCCAGCTCTTGCAACATCGAAGTTACCGGAGTTCCTGTTTGAGAGGTATGTGCCCCATTCCTGATTCTCGAGCTCGCACTCGATTCCGAGGTTTTCCTTCCACTGCCTCTGAACGAACTCAGCGATCTTCTTGTGGTCATCGTTTGTGTTGTAGAGCAGTGAGAACTTCGGGAAGCCTACGCCGTTTGGATAACCAGCCTCAGCAAGGAGATTCTGAGCTTCTTCGATTGCGGAATCCATGTCGTCGAAACCGAATGGTGCCTCAAGAGCTTCGTAACCAGCCATGTTTGGAACGATGCCCCATGCTGGGAGCTGTCCGCCCTTAGTGACTTCGTCAACGAGCTGCTGGCGATCGACAGCGAGCGAGAGTGCCTTTCTGACGTTCGCATCATCGAATGGAGCCCTCTCGTTCTGGATTGTGTAGTAGTATGACGAGAGCTGTGGAGCTACCTGGTAGTCGCTTCTCATCTTGATAGCGTCGAGCTTGTCAGATGGAGCTGATGTCATCCAGTCGATCTCGCCATTGATATACATGTTGTAGTTTGTATTGTCATCGTCTGAAGCGTAGAAGACAACCTCGTCAAGCTTTACGTTCTCTGCATCCCAGTACTCGTAGTTCTTTGCGCAGACGATCTTGTCCTGAGGTGTCCATTCCTTGAGGACATATGGTCCGTTTCCGACGAAGTTCTGTGGGAGGATCCAGTCCTTGCCATACTTCTCGATAGCATGCTTAGGAACGATTGCGAATGAATAGTGTCCGAGAGCGCCGATAACGTACGGAAGAGGTCCGATGAGTGTCATCTCGAATGTCTTGTCGTCGATAGCCCTGATCTGCACAGCCTCTGCTCCTGCTGCGCCGCTGTTATACTCATTTGCGCCAGCGATGAACATGCATGGGAACCAAGCATATGGGCTAGCTGTCTCTGGAGCAAGCTCCCTGAGCCATGAGTATACGACATCGTCAGCTGTGATAGGTGTTCCGTCTGACCACTTAGCATCCCTGAGCTTGAATGTGTATACGAGTCCGTCATCGCTTACTGTCCAGCTCTCTGCTACGCCTGGGATTCCGTCAGCTGTCTCTGGATCGAATGCAATGAGTCCCTCGAAGAGAGCCTCATAGATCCTGTGCTCTGGAACGCCCTGGATCTGAGATGGGTCGAGTGATTCTGGCTCAGCGCCGTTTGCAATGCGGAATACGACCTTATCTGAAGCTGCTGGAGCTGGAGCCGGAGCTGGAGCCGGTGTCTCAGCCTTTGCAGGTGCTGGAGCTGGTGTTTCAGCCTTTGCTGGAGCTGGGGTCTCAACCTTTGCTGGTGCTGGGGTCTCTGCCTTTGCTGGAGCAGCAGTTGTAGTTGTTGTCTGTGGTGCTGGTGCAGCAGTCTGTGCCTTCTTTCCTCCGCAGGAAACAAAGAGCATAGCTATTACGAGCACGCAGGCTATTATAGAAATACTTTTCTTCATACGCCATTAACTCCTTAGTTAAAGTTATGCAATATATGAAATGATATAGGTTTTTTCCGCTATTAGCAAGTGTTGTATTTTTCAAATGAAGCTTATATGCATAATTAATGAATATATTTACACTCTTTTTCAATATCGCATGCAATCGGTTCTATTCGATATGGCGTCTTTCTATCGATGCCGGAAGCCTCGTCTCCTTGCCTCTCTCATACCCCTTCTCGCGGCTGTTCTCCTCTCTTCGGCGGCTTCTGCTGCAGCATTTCCTGAGCCTTGAGCTGCTGAATACAAGCTTCATCGCAAGCTCCCTGTTCTCATTTCCGATTGCAATGAGCGCGTTCTTCCCGCTCTCCGATACAGGAGCCTTCTTGTCAAGCGCGCTTACGAAGCCCTCGGTGAAGCTGTCGCTGGTTATGCTCATGCCGTCCTTCCTCAGCTTCGCTATTTCCTTCTCCATCACCCTCGACAGGTAGCTATGGAGGTATATTGAGAGCTCGACCTCGCTGAGGCTTCCATAGACCATCTGCTTCCTTATCCCGTTCTCTGATACCCTCACGTAGAAGACTCCTGTGCGCTGGGCTATGAAGCTGATCAGAAGGGCTGTGGAGTACATCGTCCTCTTCGATTCATGGAGCGATGCATAGTACAGCCGCTGGGACTCATTCCCATCCTTTATCTCGTCAAGCACGATGCTCTGCGCCTTCCTGAGCGCAGACTCTGCTTCCTCCCGGAAGGGAGAGGATGAGAGCGCAATGAGCTTATCCCTTTTTCTCCTGAGGCTCTCGTTTCTGTCGATTGCCGCAGATACCTTTGACTTTGCAAAGCCCTCGTCAAGGCCAAGCCTCCTGCAGCATTCCCTGAAGACCGGGCTGTGTCCCGATAGAAAACCCCTCTCCTTGTACTCAAGGGCATGGGCAAGCTCATGGAGGAATACGCCTTCAAGGAATGATCCAGGATAGGAGGATGAGAGAAGCTTCTCATCGATTGCGATGAGCCTGCTCTCAGGGTAGAAGACGCCAAGTGCTTTCTCATCAAGATCCGGGACGAAGATGATGTCCTCGAAGAGATGATCGATGCCGATCTGGCTTTCCCTGAGGTTTCCTAGCTTCTTCAGCTTGTCTCTCATTCTCTCGTATTCGGAGCTTGTGACCCGTATTTCGTATTGCATATGCAGAATGATAGACCAAAGATGTGAAAAAGTATAATAAGAGAATATGTTCACATATGACTTCAAGCAAAGGGGAGGTAAGGCAGTATATGGTCCTTCCATCCTCCTGAGGGGCATATCGCTTCTGTTTGCACTGGTTATCATCGCAGGATTTGCAATGGCTCTGGCTGAGGGCTCGCTCGACGGACCTTTGCTTATTCCTTTTCTCTTCCTTCTGCTTCTTCTTGTCTGCGGCCTCTTCCGTGACTCATGGGTGTTCGACAACAGCACAAGGACGGTTACATACATCGCAGGGATCGGGCCATTCGTGAAGAAGCATCCGATACCATATGATGAGATCGAGAGGATAGAGGTCACGCACTTCATAAAGGGCATTCCTGCCACAAGCCCTGAGCAGAAGACAAGCTGGAAGCATAAGGCCCAGGTAGTGCTCTCCATCAGGATCGATGAGGATACCAAGCACGATATAGATATCCTTCCTGAGGACAGGAGCGCAGGCAAGCTTGAAAGGAACGCTTCCTGGCTTTCATCTTACACAGGCCTTGACCTGTATGTGGACAGGCCAAGGGAGACAAGGAGCCTCTACAGGAAATGAAAGAGCCTCCGGTTTTGCCGGAGGCCTTATGTCACTGTTTGCTGCGGTCTACATCATCGTATAGCCAGCATGCTACCTTATGTCCGTTGCCTTTATCGAACATCGGCGGAATGTGGCATGAGCAGTAGCCCATCTTCTTCGGGCATCTGTCGTAGAAGTAGCATCCCTTCCTTTCCTTGTCAGGAGATGGAACATCGCCTTCAAGCACTATCCTCTGCCTCTTCTTCTCGATCTTCGGATCTGGGATCGGAGCTGCGGAGAGAAGCGCCTCTGTATAAGGATGAAGGGGCTTTGCATAGAGCTCGATAGCCTCTGAGATCTCCATTATCTTACCAAGGTACATTACGATGACCCTATCCGAGATGTGCTGGATGACTGCAAGGTCATGTGCGATGAAGATGAACGTGATGCCCATCTCCTTCTGCAGCTCGGCGATCAGATTGAGTATCTGTGCCTGGATCGATACATCGAGCGCTGATACAGGCTCATCTGCAAGGATCATCTTCGGATTGAGAGCAAGCGCCCTTGCGATTCCGATCCTCTGCTTCTGGCCGCCTGAGAACTCGTGCGGATACCTGTTCTTGAATGCCTTGTTCAGGCCTACCTTCTCCATGAGGTCCTCTACCATGTCCTCGATTTCCTCATTTGTCATCCTGTGGTCCAGAAGGCCGCGCTTGTTGTAGATGTGTATAGGCTCTGCGATGATGGAGCGGACTGTCATCCTGGGGTCAAGGGATGAGTAAGGATCCTGGAAGATCATCTGCATGTCCTTCCTTTCCTTAAGAAGCGTGTTCTTGTCTGCCTTGCATAGATCCACGCCATTGAAGATCACTTCTCCCTTGGTAGGCTTGTATAGCTGGGATATTGACCTTACGGTTGTTGACTTTCCGCATCCCGATTCGCCTACGATTCCGAGTGTCTCTCCCTCGTATACCTCGAACGATATCCCATCGACTGCCCTTATTGCACCGATCTGCTTCTTGAATAGCCCTCCGTTATCTATAGGGAAGTGCTGGTAGAGGTCCCTGACCTCAAGAATCACTTTCTTCTCACTGTTTTCCATTTGCTGCCTCCTTGAGGGTGTCGGCGATTTCCTGCTCGCTTGCATGGAGCCAGCAGGCAACCTCATGATTCTCCTCGAGCGTCTTCACAGGAGGATATGCGCACTTGCAGACATCCATTGTCCTGTGGCACCTAGGATGGAATGGGCAGCATGGCGGAAGGTCGATGACGTTTGGCGGCTGGCCCTCGATGGAGAAGAGCTTCTCGCTCTTTCCCTTTGCATCAAGCTTAGGAACCGATGCTATCAGACCCTCTGTATATGGATGCATAGGCTTCTCGAAGAGCTTCTCGGTAGTAGCCTTCTCGACGATTCTTCCTGCATACATGACGCATACTGTGTCGCACATTCCCGCTACTACGCCAAGGTCATGGGTGATGAGGATGACTGCTGTCTGCATCTTCTCGTTCATCTTCTGGATAAGCTCCAGGATCTGAGCCTGGATCGTCACGTCGAGTGCTGTGGTCGGCTCATCAGCGATCAGGAGATCGGCATTGCATGAGAGAGCCATGGCTATCATGACACGCTGCCTCATTCCACCTGAGAACTGGTGGGGATAGCAGTCGATTCTCTTCTCTGCATTAGGGATTCCGACTTCCTTGAGCATCTGGACAGCCCTCTCCCTTGCTTCCTTCTTTGTCATATCCTGATGAAGCATGATGGTCTCTATCATCTGAGTGGAGATCTTCAGGAACGGGTTGAGGCTTGTCATAGGGTCCTGGAAGATCATCGAGATCTTATTGCCCCTTATGCTCCTGAGCTCCTTCTCGCTCATCTGGAGGATATCCCTGCCCTCATAGAGGACCTTTCCTCCTACGATCTTTCCCGGAGGTGATGGGACAAGCTTCATGATCGATAGGTTCGTGACCGACTTTCCGCATCCGGACTCGCCTACAAGGCCTACTGTCTCTCCCTTATGGACTACAAAGGAAACACCATCGACTGCCTTCACGATTCCTGCATCTGTCTTGAAATATGTCTGCAATCCCTGGACGTCAAGGATCACGCTGTCTCTGTTATTATCCATGACTGTCTCCTTATAGCTGGTTCTTGCTCTGCGGGTCGAATGCATCCCTCAGTCCGTCGCCGAAGAAGTTCATGGCAAAGAGGAATGTAACCATTGCAAGAGAAGGGAAGATGAGCTTCCAGGGATAGAGAGTCATAGAGTTCACAGCATCGCCGATGAGCGAGCCCCATGATGCATAGGGCGCCTGGACTCCCAGTCCAAGGAACGAGAGGAAGGATTCCTGCATGATGAAGTTCGGGATCCTTATCGTTGAGTATACGATGATGACCGAAAGCGAGTTCGGGATCATGTGATGGAGGATGATGTGCAATGTCGATGCACCCATCGACTTCGCAGCCTCTACGTATTCCTGGTTCTTGAGGCTCATGACCTGGCCCCTGACCATTCTCGCGATAGTAAGCCATGAGACCATGGCCAGTGCGAAGAACAGGTTGAGCGTCGAGCGTCCGAAGATAGCCATGCATATGATGACCAGAAGCATGTATGGCAGCCCGTACATGATATCTACGAATCTCATGAGGTAGTAGTCGACTCTTCCTCCCTTGTAGCCAGCGATGGCTCCTACGAGTATTCCGATGAGAACCGAAGTGATAGTGCCTACAAGTCCGATTGCGATTGATACCTGACCGCCGTAGATGATCCTGGAGAGCATGTCCCTTCCTAGGTAATCGGTTCCTAGGATGTACTTCCTGTCATGCTTCTTCTGGGCTTCGATCCTGATCGTGATGCCGTGATCCATCTCCATTTCCTCCTTGAAGGGGAATGAAAGCGATGGATTTGCCTGTAGCTCTGCCTTCACGTTCTTGAGAGCGGTCTTCAGAAGCGTGCTTTCGATCTTTCCTACGAGGTTCTCATTTGCCTTCACGGCATACTCCTTGGCGCTTAGATTGCCGAAGTCGAGCTCTGTCTGCGCGTTGAGCTCCTCGTCGGTTGCATCGGTGCTGTTCTGCTTGAGTGCGTTCTTTATACCGGATCTGATTTCATTGTCGAGCGACGTCCTTACAGCCTCTTCCTTAGCACCTATAAGCGCTGTGTAGAGCGATACGAGCTGGTCTGTGCTGAGCTTATCAAGCGCAGTGCTCTTTCCGCCGATATCGGCCTTCACTGAGTCAAGCGTGATGTTTATATCCTGGTCGATCTTCTTCTGGACCCTGTCTATCGCCTTCTGGTCTGAAGATGAGAACTGGAAGGTCCCTGCCTCGAGCTGCTTTGTGCCTTCCTTGAGAAGGAGAGCCCACACGCTGTTTGTCTTGTCGTTCTTGATCCAGCTGTTGATCTTCTCGTTGTCTTCATCGGAGAGGACAAGCCTTCCTGATTTCCATGCATCGAAGAAGACTTCCTGCATCTTGTTGTTCATCATCAGCTCGCCAGCTGTCTTAGTAAGCGATGGCCTGAGGTGCTGATGCTCCGTGATTGCCTCGTCATATGGGTAGAGAGGAAGGAAATCCGCAAAGAGGGCAAGAAGGGCATAGATGATGACGACGACCATCCCGAAGATAGCCATCTTGTTCTTCCTCAGCCTCTTCCAGGCCTCCTTTGTCAGGCTTGTTCCCTCAATCACCTGGTTGAATTCATTTGTCGTTACTGTCTTTTTCCTGAATGGCATCCTTCTGTCTCCTATTTGTATGTGATCCTAGGATCGAGCTGGGCATATACGATATCGACAATGAAGTTCATTACAATGAGGATCAGCGAGTAGACGATTACTACGCCTACGATCATCGTATAGTCCCTGTTGAAGGATGACTGGACGAAGAACTTTCCAAGCCCAGGAACGCGGAATACCTGCTCGATGACGATCGAGCCTGTAAGTATGCCTGCGAATGCAGGTCCGAGATAGCTTACGATAGGCAGCATCGCTCCCTTCATGGCATGCTTGAAGATGATCATCGAGTTCTTCATGCCCTTAGCCTTCGCTGTCCTGATGTAGTCGGACCTGAGCGTCTCAAGCATCGATGAGCGAGTAAGCCTCGCTATGTCCGAGTAATAGGAGAAGGAGAGTGCGATCACAGGAAGGATGGCTGTCTTCCATGAAGCTGTTCCATCCATGAACCATCCGGATGTAGGAAGCAGCTTGAGCTTCATCGCGAACACATACTGCATGACAGGGCCTACGACGAATGCCGGTATCGAGAGCCCCAGTGCGGCAAGCGACATCGGGAGGTAGTCCAGTATGGTGTTCTGCTTAAGCGCGGCTATGATTCCGAAGCTTATTCCGAAGGTAAGCGCTACGGCCATTGCCATGAATCCGAGTATTATTGAATTAGGCAGAGAGTTGGCGATCAGGTAGTTTACATCGTGGTCTTTGTACTTATACGATGGCCCAAGATCCCCTCGAAGTACATCAAACATGTATCTGATGTACTGTTTTGGCAATGATTCATCAAGATGATACTTTGCTTCTATGTTCTTCTTCACAACCTCTGGAAGAGCTCTTTCGCCATCGAACGGGCCACCTGGCGCAACACGTACGATGAAGAAGCTCAGTGTTATGATGATAAGCAGTGTCGGTATCATTCCGATGAGTCGTTTGATGATGTATTTTGTCATTCACAACTCCTAACAATAAATAACAGTTTAGAGGATAATCGAGAGTAATTCAAGAGAATGCATAAAAATAGAAATTGCATGCATTTCTGGGGGTGATTGTCCGGCATTGCATTGTCTTGAAATCGGGTTTCGAATGGCTTAGAGTAGCTGTGTGAAGAAGATATACATTGAAAGCCTTGGCTGTGCCAAGAACCAGGTCGATTCGGAGGTGCTCCTTAGCTACGCTATCGAGAAGGGATATGAGAGGACTGAGGATGCAGGGGACGCCGATGTGATCGTCGTCAATACATGCGGTTTCATCGAAAGCGCAAAGAAGGAGTCCATCGATTCCTTCTTCTCCCTGAGGAATGCATTCCCCAATGCCCGCATCATCCTCGCAGGCTGCCTTGCTCAGCGCTATGGCAAGGATATGGAGCTCGATGAGGCAGATGCGATATTCGGGAACCATGACCTCTCGATGTTCCCTTCCATCCTTGACAGCCTTGACGATCATCCTGTTCTTGTGCCTGATTATCCGGATCCCGATAGGGAGAGGGACGACAGGGTCGAGCTGCTAGGATACAAGGGCAGCGCATACCTCAAGATCAGCGAGGGATGCAACCACTGCTGCTCGTATTGCGCGATCCCTGTGATCAGAGGGCCTCTGAGGTCCAGGCCGATGGAGAAGGTCATAGCTGAGGCTGAGAGGCTCATTGCATCAGGCGTATATGAGATAAACGTGATTGCTCAGGACCTGGGAGCATATGGGCAGGACCTTTACGGGAGATCCAGGTTCGTAGAGCTGATGGACAGGCTTTCTTCGCTTGATGGTGATTTTGTCCTCAGGATGCTCTACATACACCCTGATACATTCCCCGAGGACCTCATCGGGCTGGCTTCAGGAAGGAAGAAGATCCTTCCTTATTTCGATATACCATTCCAGCACTCATGGCCAAAGGTCCTCAGATCGATGAAGAGGACGGGCGATAGGGAGAAGTATGAGGCGCTTGTCTCCAGGATAAGGAAGGAGATCCCCGATGCTGTGATAAGGACGACGCTGATGCTCGGTTACCCCGGAGAGGACAAGGAAGCCTTCGATGATCTTATGCGCTTTGTGAAGGAGGCCCGCTTCGACTGGATGGGGTCTTTCCTCTACTCCCGTGAGGAGGATACTCCTGCATATTCGATGAGGGGAGAGGAAGAGCATCTCAAGGCCCAGAAGACAGCTTCAAGATGGAAGAAGCAGATAGAGAAGGAGCAGGAAAGGATCACTGCCGAGCGCCTTTCCAGGTTCGTGGGGCATGAATATGCATGCCTGATAGAGGAGAGGATCGAGAACGAGGACCTTGCGATAGGAAGGATCTATGCGCAGGCCCCTGATGTAGATGGCCTTACTGTTGTGATGGGAAGGAACCTGAAGCAGGGCGATGTGGTCAGGGTTGGAATAAGGGCCGTGAGGGGCGTCGATCTTGAAGGAGTCCTCTGTGATTGATCTAGGCAGCCTGAATGAGATGCAGAGGGAGGCTGTGCTTGATTTTGAGCACAACCTCCTTATCCTTGCATGCGCAGGATCGGGAAAGACAAGGACTATCACAGCGAAGATCGCATATGCTATCTCGGAGGGCATACTCAAGCCCTGGCAGATCCTTGCAGTCACGTTCACCAACAGAGCCGCGCGCGAGATGAAGGAGAGAGTCGAGTCTCTTCTGCCTGATACCGATCTCTCGGGGCTGGAGATGAGGACCTTCCATTCATTCGGGGCGTATGTCCTGAGGCGGCACGCTGAGGAAGCAATGCTATCCCCATCCTTCTGCATATATGACGATGAGGATTCGCTTGCGCTTCTTTCCACTATCTCCGATAAGGACAAGAAGGAGCTCAGGGAGATTCAGAAGAAGATATCGAAGGCCAAGGACCTCGGGCTTTCTCCTGAGGAGGTCAGCAACACGGCTTTCTCCCAGATACCTGACTTCGCCGGTATCTACTCGCGCTATGAGGAGGCCCTCTATAAGTCAGGCAATGCTGACTTTGCCGACCTTATCCTCAGGACAGAGCGCCTTCTGAGGGAGAATGATGGTGTTGCATCATATTACAGGAACAGATTCAGGCTGATTCTCGTAGATGAGTACCAGGACTCCAACAAGATGCAGTTCATGCTTCTCAAGGCCCTGAGCGGAGAGAGGACGCAGATCTGCGTAGTAGGGGATGATGACCAGTCGATCTACTCATTCAGGGGTGCAGAGATTGGCAATATTCTCTCTTTCGCATCCTCATTCGAGAATGTAAGGGAGATAAAGCTCGAGAACAACTACCGCTCCACAAGCCAGATACTTGCAGCTGCCGGCGACCTTATAAGGAAGAACAAGGAACGCCATCCCAAGGATATCGTGAGCGCAACTGGCATGCAGGGCTCAAAGCCCCAGATACTCTGCTCTGTCACCGGTAGGTCAGAGGCAGAGAGGATCGCAGGGCTTATCAGGAATATAGGGGATTACGACAATACAGCTGTGCTATACAGGACAAATGCCCAGTCGCAGGTCTTCGAGCAGGTGTTCATCGACAGGAGGATCCCCTCAAGGATAATAGGCGCCCTCAGGTTCTATGACAGGGAGGAGGTAAAGGATGCGCTTGCATTTCTGTATCTTATCGTCAACCCGAGGGATGAGGTCAGCTTCAGGAGGATCATCAATAAGCCTGCCAGGGGACTTGGGGATAAGACAGTCTCAAGGATCCTCTCGCTCTCCCCTGATACGAGGGAGGCTCTGAGGCAGTTCTGCGATGGAGGGAAGAACCAGGGAGCAAAGCAGTTCCTCGATGCCCTTGATTCGGCAGAGAAGGCTCTTGATGGCAATTCCCCACTTGGCGAGATCCTTAGCCAGGGGCTCAGCGATATAGGCATCATAGAATACTATGAGGCCGAGAAGGACAGGAGCGTGAGGAAGGCGAAGCTCGATAACCTCGGAGAGCTCGTGAACGTCCTTACAGAGGCAGGGACCGGAAGGGAAAGCCTCTATGTATTCCTTGAGAAGCTTGCGCTCGATTCAACGATGCTTGGCGACAAGGACCCTGCTGACAAGGGCGGGGTGACCATGATGACGATGCATAACACGAAGGGCCTTGAGTTCGACAGGGTCTTCGTGGTGGGCCTCGAGGAGAACCTCATTCCGGGAAGGAACTGCGAGGACAGCAGGAGCAAGGAGGAGGAGAGGAGGATACTCTATGTCGCTATGACAAGGGCTCGCAAGTCCCTCTATCTGTCGTTTGCCCAGAACAGGATGATCTGGGGACATACCGAATACTCCCAGCCTTCCTCATTCCTCTATGATATTGACAGGAGCCTCCTGAGCGGGGAGGTCGCGATGCTTGATACAAGGAGCGTATCAGCATCCTCCTATATCGGTTCAAGCATCTCCTTCAAGCCTAGGACCAGCGTCTCGAACACACCCTCCTGGGCGCAGGGGATAGCGCGTAAGAGCGATCCGCAGCCCAAGCGCACAGGAAGAAGCGTCAGGTACTCCGTCGGCGACAGGGTCAGGAGCCCCTCCTACGGCGAAGGGACAGTTGAGAACATAGAGGACCGTGGCGAGAAGAGGATCCTCACTATCGGATTCAAGGGACGCACTGCAAAGTTCGTCGAGGCCTTTGCGGATCTTGAAAAGCTTTGATTTATTCCATGCAAGGCTATAGACAGCGATGCGAATAACTCGATATAATGGCTAGCTGTGAGAGAATCGTCTCACTGAAACAGATACTACTCTCGTAGAGTCTGAATGCACGGTGTAAAGGATGAATCCACTTCCACACCTGGAGGATTCCGGATCGCCATGCAGTACAGGGTTCCATACAGGGCCGCCTTATTCTTACCGGAGCAGAAGAGAGATCTTCAGAATACTTCCTTTCCCCAGGTGCTTCGGTTATCTAAGAGCTTGTATGGGAAGGTGAACCTGCACGCTAAGGCTTTACGCCTCTTTGAGGGAGGGGCTTTGCTCCTAAGGGAAATTATATACAAGGTGTAGTTATGAAGACTATTTTTGTAAAACCGCAGTCGATTGAGAGAAAATGGTATCTTATCGATGCAGAGGGAAAGAACCTTGGCAGGGTTGCTGCTGCAGCTGCCAGGATTCTCAGAGGAAAGAATAAGGTAGAATACGTTCCTCACCAGGAAATCGGTGACTATGTGATCATCATCAATGCTGCTAAGGCTAACGTCACAGGCAACAAGGTTGAGGATAAGATGTATTATCGTCATTCAATGTACCCAGGTGGACTCAAGGCTGAATCCTATGGAAAGATGATCGCAAGGAAGCCAACCTATCCAATGGAGCACGCTATCAAGGGAATGCTTCCTTCAGGCAAGCTCGGCAACAAGCTCTTCACAAACGTGAAGGTCTATGCAGGTGCAGAGCATCCACACATGGCACAGCAGCCGATTGCTGTCGAGATCTAAGGAGTGGGCACGAAAATGGCAAAGAACGAAAACAACACAATAAACCTCGGACATGGAGTAGGTCGCAGAAAGACCTCTGTCGCTAGAGTATACCTGAGAGAGGGAAACGGCGAGATCACAGTCAACGGAAAGAAGGTTGACGAGTATTTCGTTGATGCTATCAACGCAGCTATCGTAAGCCAGGCTCTCAAGGTCACAGAGACCGAAGGCAAGTACAATGTGCTTATCAACGTCTGCGGCGGCGGTATCTGCAGCCAGGCAGAGGCTTGCAGGCACGGAATCGCAAGGGCACTCGTTGACTACAGCGAGGATTACCGCCCAGCACTCCACTCAGCTGGATACATGACAAGAGACCCAAGAATGGTCGAGAGAAAGAAGTATGGCCAGCGCGGTGCAAGAAGGCGCTTCCAGTTCTCAAAGAGATAATCGCTTTTATCATATTGCAGAGGTCAGCTCCGGCTGGCCTTTTTTCATGCCTTGGCTTATCCTCAATGTATGGATGCATACGAGAAGGCCATCTCCCTTCTGTCATTGAGGGAGCATACAGAGAAGGAAATAAGGCTGAAGCTGGAAGCTAAGGGCTACCAGGATCCGGAAATCGATTCGGCTGTAGCCAGGATCAGGCAGGAAGGATACCTCTCGGAGGAGAGGTTCGCAGAATCATACATCAGATCGAGGCTGAGGAGGAATCCGGAAGGAAAAGCTATCCTTTCCATGAGGCTCAGGGAAAAGGGATGCCCAGAACCTGTCATAAGGGATGCATTGTCAAAGGCATGGGAAGAGGGACTATACATAGAACCTCTCAAGAAGCTCTACCTTTCAAAGGAAGAGAGGAGCGGCAGGGAAAAAGCCCTTGCCTATATAATGCGCAAGGGCTTTTCCAGCAGCGATCTGAGATCTGCCTTGGAGAGTTAGGCCTCGTTTGATGTGAACGAGAATGATGTCACATCGAAAAGCCCTGTATCCGTGAGCTTCAGCTCCGGAATGACAGGAAGCGCCATGAAGCAGAGCGTCATGAACGGGTCTATCTCAGGATTCACCCCTAGCTCCTTCCGGGCTATATCGTGCATCCTGTCAAGGCACTCTGTCACATCGTCAAGCGTCGAGTCTGTCATGAGGCCTGCTATCTCAAGCTGATGGCTCCCGAGCTCTATGCCATCCCTGAACATCGTTATTCCGCCGCCAAGCTCGATCAGCTTCCTGACAGCTGCCGCGATATCGCTATCATTGTCCCCGATTGCGATTATGTTATGGGAATCATGCGCGATCGATGTTGCTACAGCGCCGTGCTTCATGCCATATCCCTTGATTAGGCATGTGGAATGGAGGCCTGTCCCATGATGGCGCTCGATGACTGCAAGCTTCAGCACATCCTTATCGCTCTCATGTATCCATTCGCCGCTCTCATCCCTCCTGATGCTGACAACAGCCTTGCCTGTTACTACGCCTCCGGGGATGATCTGGATCGCCTTTGCCCTGTCCGATGCGATCTTCAGCGAGAGGGAGGCTTCCGAGAAATCCCTCACATCCATCCTTCCGCTGACTCCTGCTGGCTTCGTGTGCTTGGCTTTGGAGAGTACCTTCCTGTCCCTAGCGACTTCCTTTCCTGATACGAAGACGCTCGTTGCATCTATTCTCCCAAGGCTTTCAGAGAGGAAGAAATCAGCTCTCTTCCCGGGTGCGATTGCTCCTCTGTCCTTAAGGCCGTAGCATTCAGCTGCATTGATGGTCGCGATCGATATCGCTGTTATAGGATCGAGTCCTGCGCCTATTGCAAGGTTGACAGCGTAATCTATGTGTCCTTCCCTTGTTATGGACTGAGGCTGCCTGTCGTCGGTGCAGAACAGGACCCTCGATGCGTTGCCCTCATCCACTCCCGGAAGGAGGTCGAGCACGTTCTTGCATGCTGTTCCCTGCCTCAGCATGACATACATTCCCTTCCTGACCTTCTCCCTCAGCTCCTCAGGGGTTGCGGCCTCATGGTCGGTATTGATACCTGCTGCGATGTATGCATCAAGTCCCTGCCCGGATATCGATGGGACATGCCCATCGATGCTCTTTCCAAGCCTGTATGCAAGCTCTAGCTTATCAAGCACCATGCCATCTGCGCTGACGACCCCTGGGTAGTTCATCATCTCTCCAAGCCCGAGTATCCTATCGCTGCCGATCATGGCTGCGATCTCCGGAGCGTTGAGTATTGCGCCTGAATGCTCAAAAGGAGTTGCCGGAACGCAGGACGGGAACATGAAGAAGACAGAGAGGGGTATGTCCTGTGATGAGGAGAGCATGTACCTCATAGCATCGAGGCCGCATACGTTGCATATCTCATGAGGGTCCGCGATCACAGTCGTGGTCCCGCACGGAATGACTGCATCGGAGAACTCTGAAGGCGAGAGATGCGAGCTTTCTATGTGGCAGTGCGAATCGATGAATCCAGGGATCAGATAGCGGCCCTCTGCATCGATCTCCTTTTCCGCTTTCCTTTCTCCATCGAAGCCTGCGATATAGCCATCCTTCACGTATACCGTTGCATCGAATACGCTTTTGCTGTATACATCCACGATCCTTGCATTCCTGATTGCAAGATCGCACATTGTCCTTCCCATCGAAGCATCGATGATGGATCTAGCTATGTCCTTATTCATATGCGCCTCCATCTTTCATTATATGCATACAATCCGGATGCTAGCTAGCAGAAAAATCGAAATCGACAAAAATGCAGTTTTTTCTTTTCAAAACTGATGAAAAAGCAAAATTCAGCTTTAGTTATTAAATTTTATGGCAATTTAGTGATTATGTAGTACACTGGTATCATAAAAGGAGCCTCTATATGGAAAAACTATTCAAGCTTCAAGAAAGAAAAACCACAGTAAAAACTGAGATCATTGCTGGTATCACAACGTTCCTGGCTATGGCCTACATCCTCGCAGTGAACCCGAAGTTCCTTGGCGCCGAGGGCACGGGAATGGATGCAAATGCAGTTTTTACCGCTACAGCACTGGCTTCGGCCATTGCGACTCTTGTTATGGCATTCATTGCTAATCTTCCATTCGCGCTAGCTCCGGGAATGGGCCTCAATGCCTTCTTCGCATATACAGTAGTGCTAGGCATGGGTTATTCATTCCAGACTGCGCTGACTGCAGTATTCATCGAAGGCATCATCTTCATCATCCTCACTGCATTCAATATCAGAGAGGCAATAGTGAACAGCATCCCGAAGGCACTTAAGAATGCAATCAGCGTCGGTATTGGACTCTTCATTGCATTCATCGGTCTTCAGGGCGCTGGTATCATCGTAGGCGGCGCAACCCTTGTTGAGCTTGTCAGCTTCAAGAGCGGATCTCCTCAGGCAATGACAGCGATCCTTGCCCTCATTGGCCTTATCATCACGTCTATCCTTCTTGTATACAAGGTCAAGGGTGCCCTTCTTATCGGCATCATCGCAACAGCAGTCATCGGAATCCCTATGGGAGTCACGGAGTTCAGCGGATTCGCAAAGCTTCCTCCATCGATTGCTCCGACCTTCTGCAAGTTCGACTTCTCAGAGGTATTCTCGCTTAAGTTCTTCGTCGTAATGTTCACATTCCTATTTGTTGATATGTTCGACACCCTCGGAACCCTGATCGGATGCGCAACTCAGGCAAAGATGTTAAATGAAGATGGAAGCATCCCGAACTGCAAGGAAGCTCTGTTTGCAGATGCTGTAGGAACAACAGTAGGCGCTATGCTCGGAACAAGCACAGTAACGACATTCGTCGAGAGCTCAACAGGTGTAGCAGAAGGCGGAAGGACAGGTCTTACAGCACTCACAGTATCCGTGCTGTTCCTCCTCTCTCTCTTCTTCTCTCCAATCTTCCTCGCTATCCCAGCCGCTGCAACTGCACCGGCTCTGATCCTGGTAGGATTCTTCATGATGAGCCCAGTGAAGGAAATCGATTTCTCGGATCCTACAGAAGGCATCCCTGCATTCCTCACAATGATCATGATGATTACAGCTTATTCGATCTCGGATGGAATCATGTTCGGTGTCATCTCCTACACGATCCTCAAGCTCGTTACGAAGAAGACAAAGGACCTGTCGGTGATCACTATAATACTTGCAGTGATATTCATGCTGAAGTTCATCATCGGCTGATCCCGAGTATAGCAAGGCCCGCTCCGGCGGGCTTTTTCATTGACGTGGCAATCCTCCTGTTATTCCAGGGCAGGAGGCTTTTTGCGATGATCGGCTTCCTGGAAGCAGTGAATCCCAGTGGAGCAGCGTTATGGAGACAATGCCTCAGAAGAACGAATCTGAATGAATCATCTCATCTTCGATAAAGGCCATGTTTGCCATAACCAAGATGGATAAACCCTGCTTTATAAGGATTCAAGGATCAGGATCAAATCATTCAGTTTCCGATTGATTCTCCTTGTTAATCCAAGCCTCATCGGATATAGATAAGCAGGCTGGGCTTCCTGAAGCTCTTGGGCGATCATCCTGGTCTATCCGGCTTCAATGAGTAGATGCTGAAGGCAAGATGATGCTGCAATAAGAAGAGGATGATAGGGTACGCGCAAAGCATCCAGGGTGTTATTCAGAATCAGAAATGGCACAGGATATAGCATGGGAACATACCCAGTGTTTATATGACGCAAATCAGAAACAGTCAGAAAAAATAAGCAAATTAACGTGGAGTTGGCTGTTTTATGAATTAATAAATCATAATTATTCAAATAACCAAGGTTGACGAGCTTCATTAATCTTCACAGAAAACACACATTAAACTCATACATATGCACATGGTTTCTGTTGGATTTTTGTCGAAAAATGCAAACTTATTTAAGTTTGATATCGGAAATGTGTAACAATTATGGCGAATATGGATTTAACTTGACAGTTATATGTAGGTACGTTTACAATTCTCACATATAACGGAAAAAAGGGATAAACATGTCTTGTGGCGTGTTCCCGAATTATTTGGAGGAAGTATGAAAAAAATACTTACAGTAGCTTTGGTGGCTCTCCTTGCAGCAGGCACAGCATTCGCTGGCTTCTCAGGAAACGCTAATATCAAACTTGGATATGACTTTACAAGTGGAAAGTATGGTTTCGAAAATGGAACAGGCTTTGATGTAAATCTCGACGTTGCTACAGCAGCTGGTGAGAAGAAAGGCGAAGGCGATGTCTATGCAGGAATCAAGGCTTCCGTAGCTCTTACACTTGGAAATTATAAGTATAAAGAAGCTTATTCTACAACTCCAGCAGGTGATAAAGTATGGACAAAAGATGGCGACAAGATGGGCATCGGTGCTTTCTTCAAGCTTGCTGAGGCTTATGTTGCTGGACAGGACTGGAAGGTTGCTATCACTAGCTCAACAAAGGCTGTAGACCTTGCAAAGTCTGCTATCGACACAAAGAAGGATGAC
>JAXFQZ010000168.1:0-2546 GCA_034178685.1 Candidatus Ornithospirochaeta sp.
CTTTTCTATGGGCGCGAAGATTGCATTGTACTTTGCTTCATTTACCTTGTCCCTCTTCTTCCTTGAAGAAAGGGCATAGAGATTCAGCGAAGTGAAGGCAAGAAGGAAGAAGATGATGAGACTCATTGAGGCATTCATGCAATCATTGTCGCTTTTCTTTCCAAGAAGAGCAATATTCATTTATATCATTGCCTTCAGGATCTCAGTGACGGCTGTTCTGGAAGCAATCGCATGCGGCAGGAGAGCCTTCAGGCGGCATATCTGAAGTGCTGTCATTGGGCATTTGAGCAATGAGGATATTACACCGCACTCCTGATTGTGGTATATGATAATACATGGAAGAGACAAGGATAATCACACTGAGCCAGGACACCTGGTGCGTAGAAGATAGCGGCGTAAGGTGCTTCATCCTCAAGGGAACGAGATCTGGTCTGCTGATCGATACTGGAATGAAGCTAAGGGGAATAAGGAAGATCGCTGAGGATCTGACAGGGCTTCCCGTACGCCTGATCAACACGCATGCAGATCCTGATCATATCGGCGCGAACTCGGAATTCGGATCCTTTATGATGCATCCATCCGAGTGCGCGAACTACTATGGCATGTTCCATGGCAAGGGAGAAGTCAATCCTGTATACGATGGCGATGAAATAGATCTTGGTGAGAGGGAGCTTGAAGTAATCCTTATTCCTGGCCATACCCCTGGCTCGATCATGCTCCTTGACAGGAGGAACAGGATTCTCTTCTCAGGCGATTCCGTGCAGGATGGAAGGATATTCCTATTCGGCCCGATGAGGGACATCCACGGATATATACTTGGCCTTAAGAGGCTGAGAGGATGGGAAGGGAAGTTCGATAGGGTATATCCATCGCATGGAAGCCTTCCTCTTGAGCCAGGGATCATCCCGAGCCTCATCGATGGTGCAGAGCGCGTGATGCGTGGTGAAGTGGAAGGGAAGAAGGGGGAGGCCTTCGGGCAGTCCTTCATCGTTTACGACATAGGATGCGCGAGAATACTGGGAAAGTCAGATTAATCTGTTCCAAGCATGATGCAGTTTCGTTTTTTCTAGGCTAGAATGAATACATAGAGACATAGGGTGGGGTATTCATGGACACAAATGACGACAAAACGGGTAACCGCATCAGGCTGTATTCTGCAGTCATTGCCATTCTTCTTCTGACTAGTCTGATTTCTGCCTTGTTATTCGGTTATCTTCTTAAGGAGTTCATATCATGGGACTCGACATTGACCGAATACAGGGCAAGCATCGACAAGGAGCGCGAGGCATTTGAGAAGGAAATCGAGAATAGAACGAATAGCGCAAATGATATTCTCCGGTCATATCAGGATAGGATAGATGAAGCCGATGCCAATCTTTCGGAAATGAAAAAGGCGATTGCGTCCATTGAACCTGATAAGGACAGGGCTATCCAGCTTGCCGAGGAGAATAAGGCGATAGAGAGCAATATAGCAGCGCTTCAGGATCGTTATGATAAGCTATTTGCTTCATACAATAGCCTTGATGGAAAATATGCTGAGGCATCATCTTTGCTGGAAAGCACGAAGCAAGAGAACACTGAACTGGTTAGCGAGAATAGCCGTCTGGCTGCTCTGAACGAAGAGCTAAGCAAGAACATAGAAGGAAATGAACAGGCTTATTCTTCTCTTAATCAGCAGATTAGCGAACTAAGGGATTCGAAGGCATCATTGGAAGCCTCCGTCTCCTTACTTAAGAGCGAGACAATAAGCTTAACCAATCAGAAGCAGGCAGCAAAGGCTGAGATTGATTCACTCTCTTCCCTGAAAGAATCCCTTAATACGGAAAAGAATGAACTGATTAGCACAAATGCAACGCTCAATGCTGAATCTAACACTCTTTCTTCTTCCATTAAGAAGCAGAAAGAGGAAATAGAATCAAATGAGCAGAAGCTTGCATCTCTCAAAAGCGATTCAAACGCATTGAGCATTTCTATATCTGAAGCAGAAAGCAGAAAGGATGCATTATCTCTAAGCGAGGCCTCTCTGAATGAAAGCATAAAGGCTTTAGAGGAATCCAATATCTTGCTTAATAGGGATAATGATGAGCTTACTGCAAGAAAGAACGAGCTCTCATCTTCTGTTTCTGCGCTCTCTGCAGAAAGCAGCATACTATCGGATAGTGTCAATAAGAAGAGAGAGGAAAATGATGCGGCTGTGAGTAAACTCGCATCCCTCCGTAGCGATTCAGATGCATTGATGAACTCGATTGCTGAATCGGAGAATAGAAAGACCAATCTTGAATCCAGCATAAGGACGCTTGAGAAGTCAAATGACTCGCTTAAGAAGGATAATGAGGATCTTACTGCAAAGAAGAACGAGCTCACAACGTCAATATCTGCACTATCAGCGGAAAACAGCATTCTAACAGCAACTGTTAACAAGCAGAGGACGGAAATATCGGATAACGAGGATAAGCTTGATTCTCTTCGTGAGAATCTCAGCACTGTAAGTCAGAGTATAGCGAGCTATTCGGAAAAGCAGACGGCTCTTGCTGCAAGTGAGGCTG
>JAXFQZ010000006.1:0-12739 GCA_034178685.1 Candidatus Ornithospirochaeta sp.
CAAAGGACAAGGAGATCCTTGTATCGCGTCTCATCGACAGACCAATGAGGCCTCTTTTCGACAAGGCATTCGGACGCGAGATCCAGATTGTCCCTACAGTCGTTTCATAAGACATGATAAATACAACTGATATAGTAGCAATCAACGCAGCATCATGCGCTGTAACGATTTCAGACGTCCCATTCTATGGACCGATCGCTGCAGTAAGGGTTGCGAAGATCGGTGATGAGTATGTAATCAATCCGACATTCCAGCAGATTCCAACTGCATCGCTTGATATCGTTGTTGCTGGTACCCATGATGGAATCACGATGGTCGAAGGCGGCGCAAAGGAAGTATCGGAAGCTGATATGCTCGGTGCTATCGCTGCAGCTCAGCCAGTCATCACGAGAATCTGCGAGGCTCAGGATGAGATGAGAAAGCTCTGCGGCAAGGAGAAGCTTCCTCTGATGGAGATCGCAGATGAGGATCTCTCATGGATGGAGGGCCTCAGGGAATATGCATATCCTCTTGAGAAGGAAGCTTCCTTCGTCAAGGGAAAGATGAACAGGGGCAATGCGCTCTCAGCTGTGCATCATAGCGTAAAGGAGAAGTTCGCAGACCTGATCGCAGAGGATCCTAAGCGCGAGGGCCAGGTAGATAAGATGTTCGAGGATATGGAATACAGCATACTCCGCTCATCCATTCTCAACGAAGGCGTAAGGACAGATGGCAGGAAGGTCACAGAGATCAGACCTATCACATGCGAGGTTGGCGTGCTTCCGTGCACTCATGGTTCAGCCCTCTTCACAAGGGGCGAGACTCAGTCTCTTGCTGTTACGACGCTCGGAACAGTCCAGGATGAGCAGCTCTTCGATACGATCGATGGAGAAAAGAGCTATTCCAACTTCATGCTCCACTACAACTTCCCTCCATACTCAGTAGGCGAGGTCGGAAGACTCACCACAGGCAGAAGGGAGATCGGGCATGGACATCTTGCTCAGAGAGCTCTCGAGGCCGTAGTACCAAAGAAGGAGAATTTCCCATACACTATCCGCGTTGTTTCAGAGATCATGGAGTCAAATGGCTCCTCATCAATGGCTTCTGTATGCGGTGGATGCCTTTCATTGATGGATGCAGGCGTTCCTATTTCCAAGCCGGTCGCAGGAATCGCAATGGGACTCATCACAGAGGGTGCTGACTACTCCAAGTACGTGATTCTTTCCGATATCCTCGGAGAGGAGGACCACCTTGGCGATATGGACTTCAAGGTAGCTGGAACAAAGGATGGAATCACAGCTTTCCAGATGGATATCAAGATCGCGGGAGTAACACCTGAGATCATGAGCAAGGCTCTCAACCAGGCTAAGGAAGGAAGGATGCACATCCTCGGAATCATGGGAGCAACACTCCCAGGACCAAGGGCTGAGATCAGCGAGCTTGCTCCTAAGATCCTCACAATCAAGGTCCCTGAGGATAAGATCGGCGCTGTAATCGGTACTGGCGGTAAGACAATCAAGTCGATTGCTGCTACTTCGGGAGCAGAAATCAACATCGACGATGATGGCACAGTCATGATCTATGGCAGGAACAATGCCTCTGCACAGTGCGCTAAGAAGCTTGTGCTTTCTATCATCGAGGAGCCAGAGGTCGGCAAGATCTATCACGGAACAGTGAAGAGAATCGTTGATTTCGGTGCATTCATCGAGATTCTCCCAGGAAAGGAGGGCCTCTGCCACATCTCCAAGCTTGCAAAGACAAGAGTCAAGAATGTCTCCGATGTCCTTTCAGTAGGTCAGGAAGTCGATGTAAAGCTTATCGAGATCGACAGAATGGGAAGGCTCAACCTCTCATACATCGATGCTCAGCCAAAGGCTGAAGAGGAAAAGAAGAACTGATGGTGAATGTCCTGGTCAAGGCAATGGATGATGCTATGCTTCCTCTATACAAGACTGAGGGAGCATCAGGTGCTGATGTAAGGGCTTATCTTCCATCAGGTCCCATTGTCATTGAGCCAGGGCATGCCTCAATCGTACCGACAGGCCTGTATTTCCAGATTCCTCAGGGATACGAGATACAGGTCAGATCCCGTTCCGGGCTAGCCGCCCGGGACAACGTTATAGTCCTCAATTCTCCAGGGACCATAGACTCTGACTACAGGGGAGAGGTGAAGGTTATACTCATGAATCTTTCCAATAGGCCCTTTGAAGTCGAAAACGGAGATAGAATCGCACAGCTTGTCCTTTCACGCGTAGAGACTGCATCGTTTGCTCTCGCTGATTCGCTCGATGATACGGAGAGAAAGGATGGGGGATTCGGTTCTACAGGGAGAAGATGAGAAAAAGCTATTCAAGGCTTTCAAGGTATATTTCCCGTGAGTTCATGAGGAACTTCATTGTTTCCTTCATTTTCTTTTTCTGCATATTCTTCATCAATTCAATACTGCTGCTAGTGCAGAAGATACTCCTAAAGAACATCGATCTTGCGACTATGATCCAGATGGTTGCTCTTTCTATGCCACAGTTCATGGTCTACATATTCCCATTCGCGACGCTTTCAGCGTCCTCGATGCTTCTAGGGGATCTCTCAAGCGCAAACGAGATCCTTGCCATCAGGAGCTCAGGGATCTCAAGCTACAGGATATTCAGGCCGATAATACTTCTTTCCATCGCCATGTCCCTGCTGACATTCTTCTTTGCAGATGCTGTCCTTCCCTGGTCCTCTGTGATCTACAAGGATAAGCTGGCATACCTTATGCAGGAGATGCCAACATTCGAGATCGACAGCAACAGCATCAACAAGGTAGGAGGAGTAGTCCTCTCCAATGGAGAGAGCAGGGGAAATACGATAAGGGACATCGTGATGGTCAACAGTGCAGATGGAAAGAAAAGCACGCTGGCATCATCTTCAGGAACCCTTGATCTGATAGACCCTGTAAACTACATTTACTCACTAAGCCTCGAGGATCCGGAGCTTCTGATTTCACAGAAGGAAGACGATTCCTTCGTCAAGGCAGACGCAGAGAGGGGAATCTACTATCTTGATTTCTCAAGCCAGATTCCTTCGCTGACAAGCACTTCTCCTGTTAATCTATCATCAAGGGACCTGATTGAATCAATCAGGGAGAGAAACAGCGTACAGGAGAAGGACAGGGAGAGCTGGAGAAGCGATAGGGAAGGGTATCTTCTCTCAATTTCAGAGCTTACCAAGAAAATAGAGAGAGAAGGCAATCCCATTCAGAATAGAGAAAGGATGGATTACCTGAAATCAAGATATGAATCAGCAGGTGATATGCCGACAAGCTTCTATGGGCAGTACTACAAGGCAGAGCTGATGAAGAAATTCGTTCTTTCCGCTGCCTGCATGGTGATGGCCTTCGTAACTCTTCCGCTGTCGCTATTCAGGATAAAGCATGGAAAGCTCACAGGCTTCGCTATCTCGCTCCTCATTGCCGTTGCATTCTGGTACATGCTCTTTGCGGCCCAGCTGGGAATCTTCGAGATCTCATCATCCCCATACCTGCTGATAGCTCTGCCGGATATTGTGATATTCCTATTATCAGCTATCCTATTATGGAAATTCAGGAAGGCGCTATGAGGATACTCGACAGATACATCACACGCTCTATCCTTAGGATGGCTTTCATAACAGTCCTGATATTCGCTCTTCTGCTTGCAGCAGTTGAGCTTTTCTCAAAGATGGACAGCCTCCTGAATAACGATATTCCCACCGACAGGCTCATCGCATACATCCTTCTATCGCTTCCTGAATACCTGCTGATGGTAGCATCCATCTCGCTTTTATTCGCAACTACCTACTTTCTTTCCAACCTCAATGCGAACAATGAGCTGATTGCGCTTCTGAATGCAGGAATAAGCATGAACAGGATAAGGCGCCCGATAATAGTGCTTTCGCTTGTGCTTACATTCCTCGGGGCTGTGTATCAGGAAAAGGCCGTGATAGTGCTGTCTGCAATGCATAATGACCTTGAGACAGAGCTCTTCGGCTCTACCTCATCATCAGATGCAAGGAACATCGTGCTTGAGGACAGGAAGTACGGGTACCTGGTCTATGCATCAAGATACAATGAGGAGAGCCTGAGGCTCACTTCCCCTGTTGTCGTAAAGACCGATAATGGCAGGATAGAGAGAAGGATAGAAGCCGATTCAGCGACCTTTGCCGATGGGAAATGGGTATTCAGCAACGCACGGATCTACGATCTCGGAAGCGATATACCTGCATTATTGAAGAAGGACCGCTATGAAGAGGAGAATTTCAGGATAGAGCCCCAGCTCTTCAGGTCCCAGAACATGGATATCTCAACAATGGATAGCGAGAGCGCGAGGATATACCTCAATCGTCTCAGGAGCGTCGACCGCCCATCCTGGAATGAGAAGGCAACCGATTATTACAGAAGGGTAGCTACGCCTCTTTCCATAATCGTCCTGATGTCGATATCCATGAGCATGGGCTACAGCTTCAGGAAGAACGTCCTTCTCTTCAGCATAATACAGTCGCTTTGCATAGCTGTGATCTACTATGTAGCAGACATGGTATTCTCGATAATGGGGCATCAGGGAGCCATTGAGCCTATGCTATGCGTAGTACTTCCAATCCTGCTCACACTTCTGCTATCATCAGTTGTTTCATATATCGGGAGCAGAACATGAAGAGCATTTTCAAAGAAATCAAAAGGGATCCAGGCTGCAAGGCACGCCTTGGTGTCGTATCCCTTCCCCATGGCGATGTGCTGACACCGGCCTTCATGCCAGTAGGCACAAACGGCACAATCAAGGGAATATACCACGATACAGTCCATGACATGGGTTACCAGATAATACTTGCCAATACATACCATCTATACCTCAGGCCGGGAATGGAGGTTCTTGAGAAATTCGGAGGCCTTCACGGATTCTGCCACTGGGACAGGAACATACTCACCGACTCTGGCGGATTCCAGGTGTTCTCGCTCTCCGGGCTGAGGAAGGTAAAGGAATCCGGAGTGACATTCCAGTCCCATCTCGATGGATCCAGGCATGTATTCACGCCTGAGAAGGTAGTCGATATACAGAGCATCATCGGCTCTGACATAGCGATGGTCCTTGATGTATGCACTCCTCCTGGCATCGGGCACAGGGAGGCAGAGGAAGCCTGGAGGATCACAAAGAAGTGGGCAGAACGCTCCATAGAGGAGAGGAACAGGCTAGGCGAGAAGTTCAGGGGCAACCTCTTCGGCATAGTTCAGGGCAATTTCTACGAGGACCTGAGAAAGGAAAGCGCAGAGGTGATAAGCTCGATGGATTTCCCTGGTGTTGCTATAGGCGGACTATCAGTTGGGGAGGAGAAGTCGAAGTTCTGCGATTTCGTTGCATACACAGCAGAGTACATCACAGAGGAGAAACCAAGATACGTTATGGGTATCGGATCTCCTGACTATATCTTCGAATGCGTGGAGAACGGAATAGATATGTTCGACTGCGTTCTTGCGACCCGCATGGCAAGAAACGGAGGCCTTTTCACTGATGATGGAGTGATTGCAATAAAGAAAGCGATGTACAAATTCGATGAGTCCCCGATCCAGGAAGGCTGCTCGTGCACTCTATGCAGGGAGTACTCGAAGGCTTACATGCATCATCTGATCAGATGCAACGAGATGCTTGGAGGAATGCTTGCAACAGAGCATAACCTCCAGTACCTCTATGACCTGCTGCTGAGGATCAGGAAATCGATAGAGGAAGGAAGATTCCTCGAATTCAAGAAGCAGTATCTTGAGAGATTCTATGCAAACAGGAAGTGACAATAAAGGCGGCCATGTGGCCGCCTTCGCTTATTGATTATGAGAAATCGATAGGTTCGATGCTCTTTACAGTAAGGTCGAAATCCCTGTTGTTGATGGTGAAAACGACATTGTCCCCGACCTTGTGGTTGATGAGCTTCTGTCCGAGAGGGGCATTGAGGTCGATGATCCTCTCCTCAGGAGCTGACTCCCATCTGCCAAGGAACGTGTAATCGATGTCCTTCTTATCGATATTGTCGTGCAGTACGACCTTGGTGCCGAAGCCAATCATGTCAGGGATAACATCATCCTTTGTCATGATCCTTACAGAACCGAGATCGTTATTGAGCTCTCCGATTCTTCTCTCAAGCTCCCTCTTATGCTCCTTCGCATACTGGTACTCGCTGTTCTCCCTGAGATCCCCGAGCTCGCGTGCATAGTTGATTTCCTTCAGGATAGCAGGCATCTGGAATGTATTGATATCCTTGAGCTCCTCTTTCTTCCTGTTGTAGCTGGACTCAGTGCATAGGAAACCTGCGACAACCTTGACCTCTGCAGGCTTGACAGCCTTCTTAGAATCCTGGAAGTCATAGTCAGGGAATCTCTTCAGTATCATTGCCTTGAAGTCATTCTTCTCCTCTGTCTCGAGGCCTTCGTTGAAGAGTATGAGGCTTCTGCACTCATCGATATCGCTCTTCCTAGCCTTTGAGATGAATGCAGCGATTCCCTTATTGTCGATGAGATCCTTTCTCAGTGTCCTGATGTTCTTCTTGGTCTCAGTGTTCTGCGTTGCTTTTGCAATGAACGAAAGGGCCATCAGCTTAGACCTGAAGACCTTGTTCTTATCCACGCCCGAAGCCTTGAGGATCTCATCCGTGAGATTGTACTCGCATGAAAAGTAGAGGAATGTAGGGATGTTGTCCCTGAAGTTGTCTATCGACTTTGCAATCAGCGAATAGAAGTACTTTCCCTTGCTTATCCTCTGCAGCTTCGTTGGGATGTACGACGACACATAGAGAGGGAAGAGCTGAATAAGCATATCCGCAGCCTGCCTATCGCACTTGACTACCTGGTCGATGAACTCCCTCTTGATCAGAGAGTTCTCGATAGATGCAAAGACCTCCTTCTTCTCAAGATCCGTAAGGTCATTGTACATATTCTCGAATGGAACGGAGAATGATACGGAAACCTTATTCTCCGATAGGTAATCGAGGATGAGCACAGATGAGAAGATCTCATCGATGGTGCGAGTCTTGTCATCAAGCGCAAGCTCGAAGTAATTCACCATCTCCATGAATGCATCGGAGGTCTTCTCGATGGATTTGTCGCTGAATGCCTGTAGAAGGGTATCGACCTTGCCATAGAAGCCCCTCTCGTTCCTGAAGACGTAGAGCTGCTTCTCCTCCTGCGTATAAGGATATGCCGTAAGCTCATAGATATCCGTTGCTCCTGGTATGATCCTGACATAGGGATTGGTCTTAAGGACATCCTTGATCCTATCTGAGATCTCCTTCCAATCGGAATCGGTCATGATAGAAGGAACGCACTCGCTCTTCATATCCTTGAGCGACAATCTGTTATCCTGGGCAGAGAAGAGCAATGTCCTTACAAGCCATTCGATGCCACCCTCTGCGAAGATCTTAGCCTTGATCTTAGCAGCAGGAACTCCCTTCTTGATTGCCTTGATATTCTGCTTCGAGAGAGGCTGGAGCGTGTCGAATGCATTCTCGATGCTGATCACCTGCTCTGGCTCTGAGCCTGAATACCTGACTTTGACCTTGCCGCCGCTTACATCGACAATGAGTCCTACGCGGCGCGTGGACTTCTGGAATACGAATGCGTTCTTTGAGTAGGATATATCCTTCTCGAAGTCAGCAAGAGCCTTGACTGGATCTGCAGCACTCTGGATCCTGTATCTTGAAAGGCAGTGGCTGAGGCGGTCGGATCCTGCGTATTTCTCCTTAAGCGTATCGATGAGAACAGCTCTCACATCCTGATCGTCTGGAACGATGGAGAGGATCTGCCTTGCGATGACTATGGTGTTGTCGAGGTTTCTCTTCTTCTCGAGCTGCTTATCTGCCTCAAGGCTCTTCCTCTCATCCTGAAGGGCACCGAGCATGATCCTGTAGAGGCTGTTGCAGAGCTCTGCATTCCTGTCATAGAGACCATCGATGAAGGACTGGTAGAATGGGAATTCCGTCCTTCCGTTCTGGACAAGCTTAGTGAATATGAGGCGGATCCTGGAATCATTCTCGTTCTTGGCAAGACGCAGAAGGGCCCTCTGGTAGTAGTTCATCGCATTCTTCTTGTCGCCAGTCTCCTCGAAATGGTCGGCAACGAGTATTATGATTTCCTCATCCTGGTTATCTGCCTTGACATAACGCTCATAGTAATTCCACTTGAGATCATCCTGTCCCTTCTCTGAAGCAACGTCACCAAGCGTCCTGAGAGCAACCTTTGACTCGCTTTCCTCAAGCACGAGCTTACCGATATACTCCACAACCTCCCAGTTTCGAGATTCATAGAAGCTTACGATCAGGTTATTGAGCCTGACATTGTATTCATGCGGATTGATGAAGAGCTTCACTCTTCCGGAAATATAGTCGAGGATAATCGAACCCTGATTGGAATCCAAGAGCCTGAGAGCCTCGCCCCTGAGGTCTTCCTTCTCCTCATCGCTGCCGATTGCGGCAATCCGGGAATCGAGATCCTGGAAAACAGAGACCTTGTAGGAAGCAGCTGGATTCTTGCCGAGGCTTCTCTCTTCATTCAGCAAAGACTTAAGATCTATCATATACAATCTCCTGAAAAACGAGGTTTTCGATATCAAAATAAAAACCGGGCAGAGTATGACCTGCTCGGAATTCCGTTTCTGATATGAATATAACATAACCCTGTTATTTTGGCAAATGAATTGTTAATAGCGCACTTCCTTAGGCCAAGCAATATGTGAATTATCGCATGAATATGGTATAATCACGGCATGACTGATCAGAATCTGATTATATCGCCTTCCATTCTGGCTGGTTCATTCGCTAGAGCTTCATCATTGCTTGAATCCATCGCTGATTCAGGTACTGACTATGTGCACCTCGATGTGATGGATGGGTGCTTTGTGCCGAATATCACATTCGGAGCAAAATTCATCAGGGACATAAGAGAGGGCAGCGACCTTGTATTCGATACCCATCTGATGATAGAGGAGCCTGAGAAGCTCATCCCATCATTCCTGGATGCAGGATGCAATATAATCACGATACACCAGGAAGCCACAAGGCATCTGGACAGGGCGCTCGGCATGATCAGGGACGGAGGCTCTGAATGCGGCGTCGCAATCAATCCCGCTACCCCTGTAAGCACCATCGAGGCAATCCTCCCGGTAGTTGACTATGTCCTTATCATGTCAGTCAATCCCGGCTTCGGCGGCCAGAGGTTCATTCCATATACTGCGAAGAAGATCGAGGCTCTCTCCAACCTGAGGGAGAACGAGGGCTATCAGTACAGGATAAGCGTCGACGGAGGCGTAAACGGGAAGAACATCAGGCTGCTCTACGATGCCGGCGCTGATATAGCGGTGATGGGAACCGCCTTCTTCTCAGCAACCGACAAGAAGGCGTTCATGGATTCGATCAGGCATATCCTGGAGGAAGAATGAAGGCTGTAATACAGAGAGCAAGGGATGCAAGCTGCACTGTGGAAGGAAGGATCACAGGCGCTATAGACAAGGGTCTTGTCGTATTTTTCTGCGTTGAGAAGGGTGATAAGGAAGAATGGCTTGAGCCTTTTCTTTCCAAGATCGCAAAGCTGAGGATATTTCCGGATGATAATGGAAAGATGAATCTTTCCCTTTTGGATGTAAAGCAGGCTATATTGCTGATAAGCCAGTTTACGCTGGCAGCTGATATCTACAAGGGCAACAGGCCTTCCTTCGACGGATCCGAGGAGTTCGAAAGGGCGAACGGAATGTACCTGAAGGCAGCCGATATGCTGCGCTCAATGGGAATCAGGACGGAAACAGGTGAATTCGGTGCGCATATGGATATTGCGTATATCAATGATGGGCCGCTGAATTTCGTACTCGATAGCAGGAATCTTAAATCCTGCAGGTGAGCAAAACAGGAGCTTATCCTGTATAATAGCAGTAGGAGAACCTATGGCAAGGAACGTAGAAGAGAATAAGACGGCAAACGGCAAGAGAGAAGCCCTGGAGGCAGCAAGGCTCCAGATAGACAAGCAGTTCGGAAAAGGCTCGCTCATGAAGCTCGGGGACAGCAGGGAAACACTGGATGTCGAGGTAATCCCCTCAGGTTCGCTTCTTCTTGATGAGGCGCTTGGAGTCGGGGGATATCCGAAGGGAAGGATCATAGAGATCTACGGACCGGAATCATCGGGAAAGACCACGCTTGCGCTCCATGCGATCGCAGAGAGCCAGAAGAGGGGAGGAATCGCTGCATTCATCGATGCTGAGCATGCTCTCGATCCTGTATATGCCAAGAACCTCGGAGTCAATATCGATGATCTCTGGATATCCCAGCCTGACAACGGTGAGCAGGCGCTTGAGATCACTGAGTCGCTTGTGCGCTCCGGCGCTGTCGATATAATCGTTGTCGACTCGGTTGCGGCTCTCACTCCGCAGGCAGAGATCGAAGGAGACATGGGAGACAGCCATGTAGGTCTTCAGGCAAGGCTGATGAGCCAGGCGCTCAGGAAGCTTACGGGAATCCTCTCCAAGAGCAATACGACGATCATCTTCATCAACCAGATCAGAATGAAGATCGGTGTCATGTTCGGCAACCCTGAGACCACTACAGGCGGAAATGCCCTGAAGTTCTATGCATCAGTCAGGATGGATGTCAGGAGAATAGACTCAATCGGAAAGAACGCCGATGAGCTTCAGGGAAACAGGGTAAGGGTGAAGATCGTTAAGAACAAGGTAGCTCCTCCGTTCAAGAAGTGCGAGCTCGATCTCATGTTCGGGACAGGAATCAGCTATAACGGATCGATTCTCGATGCTGCTCTTAAGTACAACCTGATAGAAAAGTCAGGAGCATGGTACTCCTATAATGGCGAGAAGATAGGCCAGGGCAGGGACAAGACGCTCGAGTACCTTGATGCGAATAAGGAATTCGTGGATCAGATCGAAGCCAAGCTCAGGGAGATCATGTTCCCGCCCAGGGATGGCAAGGAGAACAAGGAAAACCCTTCAGTTGAATAAGGAAGCTCCATTACAATATAATCTAGGCAATGGCTGCCGATGATGTTGTGCTGGAAAGAAAGGAGAAGCAGAATTTCCATATCCCGGAGTTCGATGGGCCGCTGGATCTGCTTCTCTTTCTTATTCAGAAAAACGAAGTGAATATCTACAATATCCCAGTTGCTCTGATCACAGAGCAGTTTCTTCAGTACATCAGTGAGCACGAAACTGAGCTTGAGGAGAAATCCTCTTTCTACAAGATGGCCGCTGACCTGCTATACATCAAAAGCAGGATGCTTCTGCCTGTGACAACGGAGCTTGACGAGGAATACGAGGATCCGAGAGCGGAGATCGTCGACAAGCTCATCGAGTACCAGAAATACAGGAAGTACACGGATCTTCTTCTTGGCATCGGCACAGAGGACAGGCTGTATATACAGAGGCCTGAGAACTACTTCGCTGTGCCCTTCGAGGACAAGGAGCTCTTCGAGGGCGTGGATCTTCAGACTCTTCTTGATACATTCGCAAGGATAATAAGCAGGAAGGGAATCGTATCGAGCAAGGTCTTCAACATCTATGAGGAAGTCAATGAATCCGAGAAGAAGGCTCTTATCGAGGAGCTGCTCGAGGACAGGAAGAGGATAACGCTTGAGGATGTTATCCAGCATCCAGAGAGCATCATGCATATCGTATGCTCCTTCCTTGCCATCCTCCAGATGGCAAAGGACCACCTGATCGTGATATCCCAGGATGATGATTCGATATATATCGAGAAGAGGGATGAGGACTGGGATCCAGAGAAGGCTGACGAATACGACAGGGAATATGATATAGTGGTAGAGAAGGGGCTTGAGGACCCTGATGACTTCTCTATTCTCACCGATGAGGCTGAGACAAGAATAAGGGAAGAGGAAAAAGGAAGCGAAGAGGATGAATTCATAGGCGATGAGGAATTCATCGATTTGGAGGATGATTGATGGCAAAGGGCATTTCGCCGCTATCGGATGATGCCAGGATACTTGAGGCTGTTCTCTTCCTTGAGAACAACGCTATCGATATCCAGAGGATCAAGGAGCTCACAGGCCTTGATGAGGAGTCATCGGCAAAGGCTATAAAGGAGCTCAGGGAGCACTATCAGGACAGGAGCAGCGGGCTTGCTTTGTCAGAGGATGACGGGGCATACTCCTTCGTTCCCGTAACGGAGCTCTATCCGAGGCTGAGGCAGAGCTATGGAAGGAAGGTCGACAAGAGGCTCTCCAGATCCGCTCTTGAGACACTATCGATAATCGCATACTCCCAGCCTATAACAAGAAAGGAAATAGAGGAGATAAGGGGTGTTGCTTCCGATACCATCGTAAGGCTCCTCAGGGAAAGGGAATACATAAAGGTTGTTGGAAGGAAGGATGTGCAGGGTCACCCCTGCCTGTATGGCACAAGCAGGAAATTCCTCTATGAATTCAAGCTTAAGAGCATCTCAGACCTTCCAAAGCTTTCGGAAATAGATAGAATGAGATTCGAGAAGGAAGAGGAGATTGATAATGCACGATGATTTGTTCCCTATAAGGCTGCAGGCATATATGGCGAAGTGCGGAGTAGGATCCAGAAGGCACTGCGAGGAACTGATTGCCCAGGGAAGGGTGATGGTAAACAACAAGCAGGTAAGGGAGATGGGAGTGAAGGTAGGACCTGATGATGTCGTACAGGTGGATACAGAGACCATAGAGCTCGCCGACCAGCTTTACTACATTGCATTGAACAAGCCAAGGAAGTATGTCTGCACCAACTATGAC
>JAXFQZ010000010.1:0-2220 GCA_034178685.1 Candidatus Ornithospirochaeta sp.
CAGCCATGGCAATGAGGAGGAGAATAACGCCGATATCGACATCATCCCGTCTGAGGGAGCGCAGGGCAATATAGAGAACGATGGAAGGGAGCAAGGAAATCAATGAGGATTTTGCAAAGGCATCCAGGCTTTCGCTTATCCAGATTGCATCAGGGAGGATCGGAAGGAGAATGGCATAGCAGGCAAAGGCTAGGATGCAATAGAAAACAGAAATTGCCAAGGCTATTGCCAATTCCGCTTTTCCCTTCATATCAGGCCCTTGGTCCTTGCAATCTGGTATGCACAGATAGTCTTGGCATCCACCATTGAACCATCCAGCATGCTCTCTTCAAGCCTCTCGATCGGCCACCATTCAACGTTTATGAACTCGTCATCATCCAGTTCCTGGCAGCTTTGGGTAAGGCCATCAGCAAAGAAGAGATTAAGCTCCTCTGTTATTATTCCCGGGGATGGATAGATCTTCCCTATCGGGACTACCCTATCTGCAATCATTCCAGTCTCTTCCCTTAGCTCCCTATAGGCACCCTCCAAGGGTGTCTCACCAGGAATCTTATCGAGCTTGCCAGCAGGGATTTCATCAAGGAACCGGCCAACAGCATATCTATACTGCCTTACCATGGCAATCTCCCTCCTGTCGTTAATCGCAAGAACTGCTACAGCGCCAGGATGCTTGACCAGGCTCTTCTCCTTTTCCTCTCCATTGGGAAGAAGGACTCTATCAAGGCAGTACTCAAAGGGACCTATCTTTGCAATCACCCTTGAGGATAGACGCTTTTCAGTTAAATCAGCTTCATTCATGACACACCTTCTAGAAAACCATGCATGCTGCATGGCTGTATGCAGCTATCACTGCACTGGGATCCTGCAATCCAGTATATCATGGCAATCATAATAGCAGTAACCAAGCTAAAGCGGGAACTTAGGGATCGGATAGCAGCCCGGATGCCTACAAGAATTGCATCTCTGCTTGTACGCAGGCTTCATGATGCGATAGCATCTGGACCTGCGATTGGCCGTCAGAAACAAGAACCAGGGGTAATGCATGGATTCCTGAAGTAGTTGCAGAAGCTATTCCTCAAACGCCTTGAACGTGAATAATCACCTTTTCCCATAGTCGAATCATCCTCTTGAGTTTATTCTCAGTGACGATTCCTGATTCGGAAATGCAAAAATGTTACGGATGCGTTTCTGTTTGTTGCATGAATGCTAACCTGCAGAATACAAAGTCAAACATCCTGGCTATCTCTCAAAGAGCCTGCGAAGTGCCAATCCATCCTCAAAGAGGAACATCCTATCCATTGCCTTGGACACGATCGAGATGGCGTATCCATTGACAGCTGCGCATACTGCAGTGCCCAGCTCAACGCCCTTGAAGACCCCGAAGCCAAAGAACATGAATGAAAGGACAACGCTGATCAGGCAGCTTGAGATATCGTAGGCGGTCTTGATGATGCATGGATCCTTTCCCAGCCTTGCGGCTATCTCCTTGACTGCAAGCTCATAGGCCTCCGGAGTGATGTACGACCTGAAGAAAAAGGCTATTCCTATTGCACATATGAAGATGCCCGATACATATAGAAGCACTCTCATTGCCATTCCATCGCTATTTATGAAGGAAGCTGCATACATAGCCCCATCAAGGACAAGGCCATAGATTACAGCCGTAGCGAATGAAAAGAGATAGCATAGCTTCATTCTTCCAATAACTGCCGACAGAAGGATGAGCAGGAAGCCCTGGAGCATGAATTCAGACACCCCGAAGGTGAACCATGAAAGGCTCTCCGATACCTTCAGATGGATTATGTAGGCAGGAGCGACAACCATCGATACACCGAAGGACGCCTTCTCCATCAAAGCTGTGCCAATTGCGAGAAACAGGATGCCTAAGATGTAGGCAGCCTCTGTATGGAAAACCTTTCTTCCTTTCATACCAAACCCCTGGTGCCGTTTGATACAGAAACGGGAAAAGATAAGCCGATTATACCGGGAAACGAAGGATGTGTCATCATATCAGGCTTTATGATCGAATCGGGCCATGAAGAAAGACAGCAATATATGCATACTTTGGTCCTCAGACTCCCCTGTCCAGGACCTTGATCCATTCCTTCAGATGAGGGGGATGACTGAATACTATATTGAAGGGAATTCCATCTCCCCAGAGGCTGCTTACGAAACATACTCAGTAAATGCAGGAAAGGCACTTGGAGAGGATTTTCCCTG
>JAXFQZ010000040.1:0-7266 GCA_034178685.1 Candidatus Ornithospirochaeta sp.
TCGAACCCGCGATCTCCGGCGTGACAGGCCAGCGCGATAACCAGCTTCGCTACTCCCACAAGCAATTGTTATTTTGCAGAAATAACATTGCCTTGTCAACTAGTTGCAATAAAATTTACGCAAAATATGCAATAATATTGCAACTAGTTGATATATAAGGAATTATTTCTTCTTGATCTTCACTTCATCACTGAGAAGGGATGGGAGGAAGACGATTGCAAGAACGAAAACTGCGATTGCGGCGATCCATGCGAAGAGAGGGCTCAGCGTCAATCCTCCGACAAGGAAGCCTACTGCAGAGCATACTGCTGCCGTGACAGCATATGGAAGCTGCGTTGAGACATGCTCAAGGTGAGGGCATCCTGCGCCTGTCGAGGAAAGGATCGTGGTATCGCTTATTGGGGATGCGTGGTCTCCGAATACAGCGCCGCCAAGCACTGCGCTGACGCAGATCAGGGTTGCATTCATGAGCGCTGCCGGATCGAGTCCCTTAGCCTTTCCAAGACCTACTGCAATAGGCATCGTGATAGGGATCATGATTGCGAATGTGCCCCAGCTTGTTCCTGTTGCGAATGCAATCAGCGCTGAGAGAGCGAATACGATCACAGGGACCAGAGCAAGCGGGAATCCGCCTCCTACCACGATCTCGGAAAGATACGATGCCAGTCCAAGGCCGCCATCTGCGGGGCTGGACTTGATGATCGTTCCGATAGACCATGCCATCACGAGGATGATCAGAGCAGGAACCATTGACTTGATGCCTTCAACAAGAGCCTCGGAAGCCTTCTTGATCGAGAAGAGACCGCGGGCTATGTAATAGACATATGTGACAGCGCATGTGATGAGAACAGCATACCAGAGAGCCATGGAAGCATCCGTGTTATTGAATGCATCGGAGATGCTCATTGAGTGCATAGCCTGCCCGAAGGATGTGATTGTCTCTCCATCGATCGAAGTAAGGTATGTGGTGAACGGGAACATCATCACGGCAACGATGATCAGAAGGACGATCGGGAAGAGCATGTCGATTGCCTTTGCCTTCGAGGCATTGGCGCTCTCCTCGATAGAGATCTCGCCCGGAGCATCGCCGAACTCAGGGTTGTAGAGGCTTCCATTCTCTGCAAGCCTCTTGCTCTTCTTCATAGGCCCGAAATCACGACCGGTGAATATGAGAGTGAGAACCATGAGAAGCGTAAGAAGCGCATAGATATTATAAGGCACGGCCTTGATGAAGAACGAGAGCTCGCTGATTCCGAAGGTATCGAAGCCATCGGAGTTCTTCACGATGGACATGACTGTGATAACCCAGCTTGAGATAGGAACGAGGATGCATACAGGAGCGGCTGTGGAGTCGAGGATGTATGCGAGCTTTGCCCTTGGGATCCTGTTCTTATCCGTGATAGGCCTCATTACAGTTCCGACTGCAAGAGAGTTGAAGTAGTCATCTATGAAGATGATGATTCCGCAGAACCAAGCCATAAGAAGGCTTGTCTTAGGGCTGTTGAGCTTCTTTCCTGCCCATGCTCCGAATGCTCTTGCGGCACCTGTCCTGGAGAGCATGCCGACAAGGCCTCCAAGCAGAGCGCAGAAGAGGAAGATCCTGATGTTCCATCCATCGACCAGAACCCCTGCAAGCAGGTCAGTCAGATTGAGGACAGCAGTTGCCGGATTACCTCCAGCTACGATCAGCGATCCTGAGAGAATACCAAGGAAAAGGGATACGATAACATCCTTCGTTATGAATGCAAGCGTGATTGTAAGCACTGGAGGCAATAGGCCTAGAATACCGAAATTGTCCATTTGTCACCTCATTAAATTATTCCTGTCCAATCTATCACCTATTTAAAAGTAAATCCAGTGTTCATCGCATCAAAACAGTTAAAATATTCACTGTATGTTATCATGATAACACAATTATCAGATTGTTCACCAATTACCATAATGCTATACTCTGAAAAAAGGGTATTAAAGATGCAGTTGGAAATACTAATGTTCTTCCAGGAGATCCAGAATCCGGTGCTCTCCTTCCTCGCGAAGGCGGTCACTCTATTCGGAGAAGCAGCGATTCCCCTGCTGATCATAGTCTGCATATACTGGAACATCGACAAGAAGAAGGGCTTTGCGCTCATTTCGGAATTCCTTTCCGCAACGATAGCAATGCAGATCATCAAGGCTGTGTTCAGGGTACAGAGGCCCTTTGCGAAGCATCCTGAGCTGATCAAGGCACAGCGCGTGGAGACAGCCACAGGATACTCCTTCCCTTCCGGGCACAGCACTACGGCAGCATCCTTCTATGGAGGAATCGCCAGATTATTCAGAAGCCACTGGACTGCGATACCGGCTGCTCTTCTCCTCATCCTCGTTCCTCTCTCCAGGCTCTATCTGGGAGTGCACTGGCCGCTTGACGTAATCACAGGAACAGCACTCGGGCTGGTTTTCGCAATAGCGCTGCCTCCTGTTCTCCTTAAGCTCTATGAGAAGAGAAGAGCATTCCTGGTCTTCACCTTCACATATGGATCCATTGCGTTCCTGCTGTCAGCTGCACTGGCTCTCCTTCTGGACCTGACATCAATCGACAGGGCTGCAGTCAAGAACCTCATGGAGAATTCAGCTATCGCAGGCGGAGCATTCCTCGGGCTGTACCTTGACAGGAAGTTCCTGAACTTCAAGACGGACGGCAGCATAAGGAGAAAGACAACGAGATACATCCTAGGTCTAGCATCGGGCCTCCTGATCGCAGGCCTGATAATGATGGTCCCTGTGCTTCATCACACGATGAAGTTCCTTGCACTGTCATTCGCGGGAATGTACCTGACATTCCTCTTTCCGCTTATTGCCGTGAAATCATCGCTTATGGAGATGAGCTATGAGAAAGCAAGATAGAATGCAGATCATCGTTGCACTCGCATTCACGCTCTCTGCGCTTTTATCCACTCTCATCCTCCCAAGGACGATTTCCCTGAGCCTATCAGGGACAGGGAATCGCCCATCCATCCTTCTTGCCGCGATAACTGCCCTTCCCATCCTTGCAACGCTGCTTCTTTCCAGATCGGGATCGAGCCCTGCATTCGGATGGGCGATCCTCGCATTCCTTGAGCTCTATGCGATACTTGTGTTTCTGTCAGCAATGGGAATAGGCATCAGGCACGATGGCTTCTTCTATATCGCAGCTGCCGCTCTCGCATCTGCAGTAGCTATGGGAAAGTGGAAGATAAACCCTCGATGGGTGGACGAAGAGGGAAAGGAAGGAGCAATCAGGGTATTCTCGAGGCTGTCATCAGCAATCGCGCTGCTATCTGCCCTGCTGGCTATCCTGGCATTCATAGGCCTGGATATCACTATCCTTGCTGCAGTCTTCTTCGTATCCCTCTTCATCGCGCTTGCAGCATTCATGTTCCTCACAAGGCCTAGACGGTCCTAGGATAGCTGCCGTCCCTGTAAAGCCTTCTGAAGAACCTCCTTGCGATCTGGTCATCGAAGAGGTTTGAGCCGCAGAGGCGGGAGAACAGGCGGCCGCAGATCTCTGCATCCTCAAGCGCGTTATGGGCGTTGTATTCCCAGCCATACTCCTGGGCAAGAGATGTGAGCTTGTAGCTTCTCTTGCCTTTAAGGAGCTTTCTTGAGAGGGAGAGAGTATCGTAGTACTGGCTGTGTATCTCCTCAAGGCCCCAGCTAAGGAGCGTTGACTTAAGCACATTCATATCAAATGGCGCATTGTGGGCTACGAGGGGAAGATCCCCGATGAACTCCCTGATTGCAGGCCACTGGTCCCTGAAGGTAGGAGCCTTTGCAACATCAATCGGATCAAGGTGGTGCACCATCGTACACATCGGATCGAAGACAAGGCTGCGGGGGCGGATGAGGCTGTAGTAGCGCTCAATAACCCCGCCCTCCTCATCCATCTTCACAAGCCCTATCGAGCATGCGCTATCGGGGAATCTGCTTGCTGTCTCGAAATCGATGGCGACGAACTGCATCAGGCGTTCCTGTTGTCCTTCTCCAGCATGATATCAAGGATCGTCCTATCGGTCTCCTTCATACCCTCATGGGTAAGCCTTGACAGATACGTTATCGACTCAAGGGAATCATCGCCGAGTATGCCGGATCCGGAATCTGCCTTGAAGCCCTCCATGGCAAGGTGAACAGCAAGAGAGGAAGCAACCAGGCTGGAGTATATCTTCAGAGCGCAGGTCTTCTTAGCGCCATCGCATATTATCCCAGAGAGGTTGCCTACCATGTTGTTCACAGCGGCATCCATCTCCTTGGTGCCTCCTCCGAGAAGGAAGACATATGCGCAGGCTGTTCCGATTGCGGCCGTGAAGGCTCCGCAAAGCGCGGAAAGCCTGTCCTTCCGGCTTGTCAGCACAAGGCCAGTGAGCTCGCTTATGGCAATGGCCTCGATGATCCTGTCCTCATCTGCATTGAGGAACCTGCCAAGGACAGTCACAGGGACAGTGACAGTGATTCCCTGGTTTCCTGAGCCTGAGTTGATCATGACTGGCCTGCAGGAACCTGACATCCTTGCATCGGAGCCAGCAGCGGCAAGAGCCGCGCCCTTTCTCATCGCATCATCGACAGTCCTAGGAGCCCCTGTAGCCTTGAACATGATCCTTCCTGCATTGAGGCCCCAGTCCTCCGTGACTCCTGCATAGCTTATTTCCATGTTCATTTCCATGGCATTCCGGAAGAGGGCCTTCATCTCAGGAGATAGCCTTCTGGCATAATTCACGATATCATCGAAATCCATTGCAGAGAGAAGCACATCCTCCTTAGAGAATGACTGGCACTCTGGGAAGAAGAGAGGGTTGGAGGAAAGGACCTTCCCATCGATCTCCAGGGATGAGAACCTGTCATGCTCATTCGCGATCTCAGCAGAAGCCTGATGATCGCCTGAGAATGCAATGACCTTGATATACAAAGAAGGGACGTTATCGAGGATCTCCACATTCATGTCGATTCCTGCTGCAATGCCCCTCTCCACATCCGTGACTCCATTAAGCAGAGCCAGCCCCGATGATGAATCATGCATCGCAAGACCAAGGGACACTGCGGCATGGATCCCATGCAGGGAGGAGTTCGGTATGGAGACTCCCATCGCATTCTTGATCATGTTCCTTGATGCATAGACCTGTGCCCTCGTAGGGACAGCACCAAGGAGCTCTGCTGCCTTTGCACCAGCAAGCGCTGCGGCTGCAGGCTCAGTGCATCCCATTGCGGGAATCACTTCCCTCCTTATTATCTCATCTATCCTGATCTGCTGCATGCGGGACCTCTGCAAAGAATGCCTTTCCATTGATTTCGATTTCGTAGTCCGAAACAGAATGAGGAACTACTGCGCACTCGCCCTTCGAGAGCCTTAGGGTCTCTCCTCCAAGACGGAATTCAGCGCTGCCTGATATGACAAGGGCAAGCATGAACCTATGATCCGATATGCGGTAGGTTCCAGTATCGCCTTCAAGTAGCCTGAAAGCCGGGGATGGGGAATCGTAGGCTGTAAGACCCGATTCATCCCTGTACATCCTCGCCTTCCCGACAGGACCTGCTGTGAAGAGCATGATCCTAGACAGCTCATCAAGATCCATCCTCTTGGTAGTCAGTCCTCCTCTCAGAACGTTGTCGGAAGCTGCCATAAGCTCGACTCCGTTTCCATAGACATATGCATGGAGGATATCTGGTCCCATGAAGAGAGCCTCTCCTGGATTGAGGTTGATGATGTTCATGATAAACGGGAAGAGCGCCCCTATATCCCCGGGATAGAGCCTCAGGCACTCCGATGCGATTGCAGCAGGCGACTTGAAACCGGAATCGCATTCTGCGGACGATGTATTCCCAGCAAGCTCTTCCAGGATTGAATTCCTATCGTCATCCGAGAGCGCATAGAGCCTGAAGAAGAGGCTTCTTGCATCTTCAGAGAATGGCTTGAGGATCCTATTGTATGTCTCAGGGATCACCGATGAAAGCGATTCGCTTATATCGCAGATGCTCCTGAAGCCGCACATTGCCGTAACAGGAGTAAGCGCTGCGATGATCTCAGGCTTCTCGTTGTCATCCATGTAGTTCACCTCAAGGCCCTTGCGCCTTGCCTCTTCCTCCCTCTTCCAGCCATCCTCTGCCTGCTTCTTGTCAGGATGGCACTGAAGCGACAGAGGGCTGCTGATAGCAAGAACCTTGAAAAGAAGAGGTACATCGCCCCCGAACCTTGAGATTATATCATCACCGAGTATGCTTCTGTCGCTCCTTACCAGATCGCCTAGAAGCACTCCGTCCTCAGTCACTGAAGGACCTAGATTGTGGGTTCCGAACCAGAGCTCAGCCTGAGGCTTCGCATCATAGCCGCCGATCAATGATGGGATAAAGTCGGCGTTGCCCCAGCTATAGTCCTTTACAACGCCCTTGATCTTGAAAATATCCATATGCAGATTATACATCCTTTTGCCGAGCATGCTTCAATTCTTTCAGGAAGGATGAGAGGAAGACGAGGGCGAACAGGAATGTGAAGACATCGGCGATAGGCTGGGCAAGCTCTACCCCGTACAGCCCGAAGGCCCTTGGAAGCGCAAGCACAAGCGGTATGAAGAACAGCCCCTGCCTTGAGAATGCAAGAAACGATGCCCTCGATGTATGGCCAGTACTCTGAAGTGCCATATTGGCTGTTGTTGAGATGCCTGTCAGAGGAAGAGCAAGGCACTGTGCCCTTAGCGCAAAGCAGCCGATAGCGATAACGGATGCATCTTTAACGAACTGATTCATCAGGTCTTCTGCGAATATGAAGACAAAGAGAGACACTGTGCTCATCAGAAGCGTCCCGCATACTGCTGTATACCTTGTAGCATCATACACCCTGCCATACTTCTTCGCGCCATAGTTGAATGATGATACAGGCTGGAAGCCCTGCCCGAAGCCAAGCATGACGCTGAACTGGAAGAACGTGATCCTTCCGACGATGCTCATAGCGGCTACAGCTGCGTCCCCGAATGCAACGGCAGACACGTTGAGCGCAATGGATGCAAGGCTGGCAAGCCCCTGCCTGAGAAGAGTCGGAAGACCTGTCGTAAGGATCCTGAGGTATGTCTCAGCCTTGAAGGAGATGCTCCTGTATGACAGCCTGAGGCTGCTCTTTCCCTTAAGGAACATGAATAGGAGAATCAGGAAGCTGATGAACTGCGAAAGCGCAGTAGCCATTGCGGCTCCTGCAGTTCCGAGTGAAAGGCCGAAGATGAAGACAGGATCCAGGAAGATATTGAGTATGCTTCCCGTGGTGATTCC
>JAXFQZ010000051.1:0-19007 GCA_034178685.1 Candidatus Ornithospirochaeta sp.
ACTCGGAATCGCTCAAGAGGGCGATGAAGAACACAGCCAAGGCCCACCTGATGACCTTCGATATGCTCGATGAGCTAAACGGAAGGTGGAATGACATAAAGGGGGCAAGGAAGAGGAAGAGAGGGAAAGCCCCTGCAATAAACGCAGAGGTGGATCTAGAGGAATCCTCATCCAGCCACTTCGCAAAGGGGCTTGGATTCTACAAGCTCTTCTGGATATTCCTGATCGGTTCGTTCATTGGAGTCGTTGTGGAGCTCCTCTGGTGCTACATGCGGCATGGCTACTTCGAATCAAGGAGCGCTCTTGTCTACGGCCCGTTCAATCCTCTTTACGGATGCGGTGCTGTGATGCTCTCCGTGATCCTTTACAAGTACAGGAACAGGACCGACCTCATTCCGTTCATAGGAGGCTTTCTGGGAGGAAGCGTGCTCGAATACGCATGCTCCTTCTTCCAGGAGATGATACTGGGATCCACCAGCTGGGATTACAGCGCAGTGCCTCTTAACATAAACGGGAGGATATGCGTGCTGTACTCGGTATTCTGGGGCTTCCTGGGAATATTCTGGATCAAGAAATGCTTCCCTCATCTTTCAAGGCTGCTGCTGAGGATCCCCAACAGGATCGGCAAGACACTGACATGGCTTCTGATCGCATTCATGATTCTTGATGCATCGGTCACATGTACAGCGCTCTACAGATGGGTAGCCAGGATGGACGGAAAGGAAGCAGGCAATGCCATCACAGCCATGATCGATGAGCACTTCAGCGATGAGAGGATGGAGTCGATCTACCCGAATATGGTATTTGCAAGGAATGAGTGAAAGAGAGCGCGTCATACACACGATAGAGCCAGTGTTCAGCCCTGATTCAAGGCTCCTGATCCTGGGCTCCTTCCCTTCTGTGATATCACGGCAGGAAGGCTTTTACTATGCGAACAGGAGAAACAGGTTCTGGCCAATCATGGAGAGCCTCTTCAGCGCATCCCTTCCAGATGCAGAGGCAAGGAAGGATTTCCTCCTTTCCAATGGCATTGCGCTATGGGATGTCATAGCACAGTGCTCGATCGTATCATCGAGCGATGCAAAGATCAGGGATGCCATCCCAAACGACATCCCATCCCTTATAGAGAAAACCAGGATAAATGCAGTCGCTGCAAACGGAAGGAAGGCCTATGAGCTGTACAGCAGGCTCATCAGGGATAAGACAGGAATCGATGCTATCTGCCTGCCATCCACCTCCCCTGCCAATGCAGGCTCCTCCTTCGAGAGCCTTCTCGAGGCATGGAGCATCATACGCTCTATTGTCTCTTTTCCGCTCTAGCGCGATACTGTAGCCATGGCTAACGGAGAAGAGGATCTGAAAGAGAAGAACAGGGGCCGCGAGAAGCCCCATGAGAGAAGATACCTGGGATGGGAGAAGCGTCTTGGGCATGAGGACTCAGAGATGCTTCTCGAGAAATCATCCGGATGGAGGGCATCCGGAAGACATAGACTGGATTACGATGATGACTAGAGAGCGAACCTGAAGCAGTTGTAGAGCGAAATAAGCGTGATCACTGCAAGAAGCCACATGAAGAGAAGATCGACCTTCCTCTCATCCATCCTTGATGACAGCTTCCTGCCGACAGTAGCCCCGATCACTGCAAGCACCATCATCATCGCAAGCATCGCTGGATCGAACTCAGGCACGCTTGCTGTCACGATCGAGCTGACAAGCGATACGGCCTGAGAGAAGAATATGACATAGAGCGAGTTGAGCGCAGCTGTCTTCGAATCCATCGAGAAGAAGTACGAGAGGAACATTATGTTGATAGGACCTCCACCGATTCCCAGGAAGGATGATGCTACTCCCAGGAAGAGGCCAATGAGCGTGCATAGCATAGGATTCACTATATTCAGCATCCTGATCCTGGCCTTGTTCCTGACATAGAAGAACACAGAGACAGTGAGAATCACCATTATTATGTTCTGGACAAGGGCAACCATGTTCCTGTTGCTGACGCTTGCGATCATATATGAAAAGATCATCTTTCCCAATAGACCGCCTACAGCTCCCCCTATTGCCAGGAATGTGCCTCTCCTATCGATCCTTACAGGGCCCTTGCGGCTTCTCAGCAGAGACACCACGGTCATTGTCAGGACAGTCGTCCCTGAAAGAAAGCTTATTACAGATGTAGAGAGCCCGGAGACTGCATCCATTACAGGCTTTATGAGCACTCCTCCGCCGATTCCGCTGATGGAGCCGAGGATGGTTGCTACGAAAACAGTAAGAGCGACAATGACGATCATAAGATACCCCTTTTCCTTGTTGTGCTATCTAGGTTTAACATGTAGAGCCCTTTCTTTCAATGCTAGCCAAAAGCCGTATGTAGTGCTATGGTAGCTCCATGGTCAGGAAAGCCCAAAGAGAAGATATAGACAAAGCAATGCAGATCTACCATTATGCCCAGGATACGATGATAAGAAACGGGAACCCCGGGCAGTGGGGACATATGTATCCTACCCCTGAGATCCTCGAGGAGGACATCGTCAGGGAAAGGCTGTACGTCATAGAGAGAAACGGCGTGATAGCCGGAGTCTTCATGTTCGAGATCGGAGAGGATGCGACATACAGGAAGATAGACGGCAAGTGGCTCGATGAGGGCGAGTATGGCGTGATACATAGGATAGCAGGAAACGGCAAGGAGAAAGGCATACTCCATGAGGCTGCTGAATTCGCTTTCTCACGCATAGGCTCTGTCAGGATCGACACGCATGAGAGAAACACAGCCATGCGCAATGCTATCAGGAAGGAGGGCTTCTCTTTCTGCGGGATAATCAGCACATATGATGGCACAGGACGCCTGGCATTCCAGAAGCTGAGGCAATAATGGAAAGCGATCTGATCAGGGAACCGGTAGAGCGTCTTTTCCTGAAGTACCTCATGCCCTCTCTTGGAGGCGCTCTCGTAACATCAGTCTATTCAATAGTGGATACTATAGCTGTCGGACAGTCATGCGGACCGCTGGGAGCCGCTGCGATGTCAGTGATCAATCCCCTATTCGCCATCGAATGCTTCCTTGGCATGCTTCTCGGAGTCGGGACTGCGATCCAGATCAGCACTTCCCGGGGCCAGGGCAGGGAGGACAGGGCAAATGCTGTCTTCACATGCTCCCTTATCCTGCTGATAGCTGTATCTGCTGCATCATGGCTGATTGTCAATCCGGGACTTGAGAGGATGATGGTGCTATTCGGCGCAGATGATGAGCTGCTTCCATACACCATCGAGTACGCACAATGCCTGGCTCTGTGCTTTCCTGTATTCATCGCAACTGTCTATCTTCCATCCGTGCTTAGAGCAGATGAGGATCCTTCCCTCGTCATGAAGGCAATCACAATAGGAGGAATAGTGAACATATTCGGGGACTGGTTCTTCGTATTCCCCCTTGGCATGGGAATGAGGGGCGCAGGGCTTGCGACTGCTCTTGGAACGGCTGTTCAGCTGGCTGTGCTTCTTATTCATTTTGCTCCTGGACGCTCAAGGCTCAGGATCATAAGGCCGGATTCCTTTATCAGGGGAATGAGAAGGATCATCCAGACAGGATTCGGCTCTAGCATCTTCGATGTCGCAATCGGAGCGATCACAGTGCTTGTGAACAAGCAGGCAATGCGCTACAGCGGATCATCGGCTCTAGCAGTGCTGGGAGTGATCATGACGATATCGTTCCTGCTGCAGCACTTCTACACAGGCATTGGACAGGCAATACAGCCCATTGCATCAACATCATTCGGAGCAGGAAGGAATGAAAGAGTGAGAAGGTGCTTCATCCTTCTTGTCCTCTTCTCGCTTGCATTCGGGATAATCTCGACAGTGCTGTGCTTTATCTTCCCCAATCAGATAATAAGGCTCTTCATCGATGCCGACAGCGCTGTTCTCGAGATAGGCCCTGGAATCATCAGAGCATACTCGCTTTCGTTCCTGACGCTTGCGCTCAACCTGAACCTTGTTTTCTTCTTCCAGTCCATACTGAAGAACAGGGAAGCAATGGCATTCTCGCTCGAGAGAGGCCTCGTGCTGAGCGGAACGCTCCTGATAGTGCTTCCTCCTCTCATCGGCTTTGATGGGATACTCGTTGCAGTAATCCTATCTGAGATCATTACAACGCTCTCAGCGCTCCCGTTCTCGCGCATTGTCATGAGGAGCCTGGATCCAGAACATGCAAAGGTGCATCAGAATTGATGCAGGGCTTTCACTGGAGTATCAATCCGAATCAGCCTTCCGCTCCTCCATCCTTCCTCATCTGCCTCAGCTCAGGCATGACGATGCGCCTCATCGTCAGGTATGCAGCAAGCCCTCCTATGACATTGCTGATCGGCTCTGCAAGAGGCACTCCGTCTATGCCGAAGAAATAAGGAAGGACGATAGTAAGGGGAACCACGATCACAACCTTCCTGAATAGGGAGAAGAAAACAGCCTGCTTTGCTTTTCCAAGCGCTACGAAGGTCTGTTGGCCAGCTGTCTGGAATGACATGAATACAAAGCCGAAGAAGTAGATCCTCAGCGCAGGGATAGCCGCTTCGATTATCGCTTCATCCTCCGTGAAGAGGCCTGCTATCTGACGTGGGAACGAGAATACGGCAATCCATACAGCAAGAGTGATGGCTAGGCAGCTGAGAAGAGTGAAGTTGCTTGCCTTGATTGTCCTCTCGCCATTCCTGGCTCCATAGTTGAAGCTCATTACAGGGCTTGCACCGCTTCCTATTCCGCTCACAGGCGTGCTGAAGACCTCCCTTACGGAATTGAGGATGGTCATTACCCCTACATATATGTCCCCGCCCCAGGTGAATGCCGCCTTGTTGCATACGATCTGCACTATCGAGTTAGTGGCTCCCATCGTGAAGCCGCTTGTTCCAAGTGCGATGATGCGCATGCATCTTTTCCTCTCCAGCCTGAAGTGCCTTCTCTCTAGCTTAAGCACAGCCCTGTCGCTCAGGAGGAAGGAAAGCGCGAATGCAGCAGAGAGCGTCTGGCTTATGACTGTCGCAAAAGCCGCGCCCTTCACACCGAGGCCGAAGAGGAATATGAGGATAGGATCGAGTATTATGTTCGTCACAGCGCCAATCATTACAGTAAGCATCCCGACGGAGGAAAAGCCCTGGCTGTTGATGAATGCATTCATGCCAAGGGTCACAAGCACGGGGATGCTTCCCAGTGCATAGATCCTTATGTAGGATGCTGCGTATGGATACGTGGCATCGCTTGCACCGAATGCGAATAGGATCGGGCGCGTGAAGAGCTCGACAGCTATCATCAGGACTGCTGCTGTCAGGAATGATAGGACGAATGCGTTCCCGAGAATGGCTCCAGCCTCCTCATTGTCTCCCCTGCCCCTTGCCATTGCGCATAGAGGAGCTCCGCCATTGAAGCCATAGAGACGTGCGAATGCGCTGATGAGGGAAATGACAGGAAAGCAGAGGCCAAGGCCTGTAAGGGCAAGCCCTCCCTCACCCGGTATATGGCCTATGTAAATCCTATCGACCATGCTGTAAAGGAGATTCACTGCCTCTGCGATGATCATAGGAAGAGATACCCTTATTATGCACGAAGATACTTTTCCTGCGGAGAAATCGACCTGATGTATTCCCATGGTGAAGATGTTATTACTCTTTCATCCTGTTTTCAACATGGATGCACTCATAATCCCCGATCCGGAAAGCCCTGATCACATCGGGGACCAATGACGTGCGCACCGCTATGTAGATATCCCTGTCACCGATATCGATCAGGTGAGAGAGAGCATCATGGAAGCCCTTCCCATTCACCTCCAGGCGCCCGATCTCATCTATTGCGATCCTCTTCCTCAGGGAGGAGAGCACCCTCTCCTCTGCCCATCTGAAGGTATCCTCAGCGATATAGAAGCGCCCGATGCGGCTCTCCCCGATCGGGCATGACGACATGAGGAGGCGCTTCTCGCCGCTCTCTATGTCGTAGGCATAGTAATTGTCCTTTCCTTCATCCGAGAGGGACAGTATTCCTCCAAAGCTTTCATCCACTAGGCTTCTGAGGAATGTGGTCTTTCCGCTGTCCCTATCTGCTGTGACTATATGGATCATTCCGAGAAAACCGATATGCAGAGGCCGCCGTAGTCGCTTCTCTTCCAGTAGTAGTTGAGAAGAGGGAACCTTCCCATGTGATAGAAAAGCTCAACCGATATACCATGCCCGCTATCAGAGACCCTCTTCAGCACAAGCGATATCCTATGCTCCCACTCCCATTTATCGGTGTCGTCATCGGGTGTGAGCGTATGATTTGTCATTCCATCCTGATGGACAGCAAAATCATATACAAGGTCTATGGAATTCCGGAAGAACGGATAGGAGAGAGCAGCCTCACCGAAGACTATGAGGGCATTGTAACCTGGGCCATAGTCGCCCCTTACAGCATACTCAGCAGGATACCTCTCAGCTGTCGTCTGCGACCCCGAGATTATCCAGTCAGGCCTATGGCTGACAGGAACCATGTAGCTCTTCTTCTGCGGCACCGTGATTCCAAGAGCCGCCCTTATGTACGGAAACGCATCATCACTGTACCCTATCGATGCCTCATATGCATCAAGGACATATTCTGAGATCGAGAGGTTCTCGCTTCTATGGCTATCAAGAACGTCCTTGAGGACCTCATCGCCGATGTGTCCTGAGTAGTGCCTTATTCCTCCCCTGAGCCTTATCCTGTCAAGGATGCTGGCCTCGGCTCCTACGAAGTATGAGCCATCCACTCCAAGCATATCCGTTCCCCCTGTCAGGAAGAACACGGTGCTTATCCTTGCCTCTATGGAGAGAGATGCCTCGAATGCTCCCTTCCATCCCATTCTGAGCGCAGATACACCGCCTCCTGCCTGAAGGTGTATGAATGAATTGTTCCTGAAGCCCTCCCCTCCTGTGAATGCATAGTAGACCTCAGTGGGCTTTCCTTCAGCATCAAGAGTGTTGAACATGATGGCGTTCTCGGCTCTGGAAGTGCTTGTCTGATAGAATGCGCCTAGCCTCAGCTTAGGAGAGAGCGTATCCGATGAGAACTGACTGAAGAACGTCTGCTCCGGCCCGAAGGAGAAGGAGAACGATGCAAAGAGCATGGATGCTGATAGCAGAAGAACAGTTAATGTAATCGCTTTTCTCATATTATCCTCACAGTGTGAGTCCTACTCCGAAGGAGAAGTACTCTGTATTCCTGAACCAGTAGTTCAGAAGCGGGAATCTGCCTTTGTGGTATCCCAGCTCGATATTGAACTCAGGCAGCCTCGGATCATCATTGAGCGCGAATCCTATCACAGCCGATGTCTCGAATGCCCATGGCCTTGACGGATCGTATGTGGCTGTCTGCGGATCTATCTTACCATCCTGATGGAACTGGAAGTCAACGCCTCCATAGACCCTGCCGATATTCTCTAACCTGTACTGAGCCTCAATCGATAGCCCGATCCTCCATGCTTTATAGGAAGAGGGGTAGGATGAATTATCCTTTCCGGGGAATCCCTCCTGACTCCATATATGGGCGCTTGTATTCGCTGCCTCCGGTGACTCCTCGCTCGATGGCTTTACAGTCTCTGCAGGGACATGCGCTGCTGGCCGTATCCAGGCCTTATGCAGAGGAAGCTCTGCCTCAAGGCCTAGCTTCAGGATGCCGAAGAGATCATAGCTGAGCCCCATATACCACGAGTTGTTCCTTGTGTACTCCGTGATCGCCCTGTATTCGGAAGATGAGTGCGATGCATAGAAGTCCGCAAGTATCTCATCGCCCCAGTGCCCTGAGAAGTGGTGGATCCCGAACCTCATTGAGAGGGAATCGAAGAAGCGGGCTGCTATCCCTCCTCCATACTGCCCATCGAACCCAAGGCAGTCGACTCCTCCGTATGCTCCGAAGATAGTGTTGATTCCTCCATGTATATAGCCCTCGACCTGCGCTATGTCCTTGTACGAAAGCCTCAGTAGCCCTATATCCACAGCTCCCTTGAGCTGCCAGAACTTCGTGTTCTTCGCCTCTGCTGTCTTGAACTCAAGTTCCTTGTATACAGCATTCCCCTCCCCATCATCTGCCGAGACGAGGATCGTGTTCACGACGTTATCCAGGCTCTTTGGTGCCATAATATAGCTGAATCGCAGATTATTCGAAAACGGATATGCGATGCTCTCCTCGAAAAGAGGCGAGATCGGCGCAAAATCAAACACCAGATTTCCATCCAGGAATGAATAGGAAGCGAATACCGGTGCGCAGAGTGCTATCAGCAGCAAGAATATAGGTATTGTTCTCTTCATGAATGGATTATATTCCATAAATGCCATAACAGAAAGGATTTATTGGGATTGCAGCCATAAAATGCTGTTTCCTGCCGCTGCACCCGGGCTTTCTTCTGCTGCAGCGGGTGCAGGCAACGCATAATCAAGGCTGATGAGAGGATCAGGCACTTCACTGGGAATACCATACGGCTACGGGACGGAAGCCTTGGTATCCTGGGATCGCGCATTGCACGAAGCACTGCAATCGGATATAGGAACTGAATGCCCATATGCTTCCGATTGCAGCTTGATAATGCTCAATGAAGGAAGAGGCGTGCCGATGTGAAAGCCATCACGATCCCATGCTCGTCAGCGGCTTCGATCACAAGGTCGTCCCTGGTCGATCCTCCTGGCTGGGCGATATACCTGACTCCGGACCTGAATGCCCTGTCGATATTATCACGGAATGGGAAGAATGCATCGGATGACAGCGATACCGAATCAACAGATGAAAGATACTCCCTCTTCTCCTGGAGCGTGAAGGGATCGGGCTTCACTGTGAAGTACTTCTCCCATGAAGCGATCACATCCTCCTCCGGTTCCTCCGACAGATACTGCTCGATCACGTTGTCCTTCGTGTTCCTCGATAGCTTCGGGAGGAATGGAAGGGATAGCACCTTCTCAGAGTGCCTGAGGTTCCAAAGGTCGGCCTTAGAGCCTGCAAGCCTCGTGCAGTGAATCCTGGACTGCTGACCTGCGCCTATTCCGATTGTCTGACCGTTATATGAGTAGCAGACAGAGTTCGACTGGGTGTACTTCAGAGCCAGCATCCCGACAGCAAGGTCCCTCCTTGCATCCTCTGTAAGATCCCTGTTCCTGGTGACGATGTTCGCAAAGAGCTCATCGCTTATCCTGAAGCCGTTGTGGCTCTCTGCCAGCGTCATGCCGTAGATGCTCCTCTTCTCAAGCTCTTCCGGAACATAGTCAGGATCGATCCTGAGGATAAGATAGCCTCCATTCTTCTTTCCCTTGAGGATCTCCAGGGCTTCCCTGGTGTATCCAGGGGCAATGACGCCATCGGAGACCTCGCGCTGTATGAGGCGCGCTGTCGGTTCATCGCATACATCCGAAAGCGATATGAAATCGCCGAATGAGCTCATCCTGTCCGCGCCGCGGGCACGTGCATAGGAGGAGGCAAGAGGGGAAAGCTCGAATGAATGCGGGATGAAGTACATCCTTCTTTCTGTCTCACTGAGAGCATTTCCGATTGCGGCTCCTGCAGGCGATACATGCTTGAACGATGCGCTAGCGCTCATTCCTGTGGCATTCTTCAGCTCCGAGACAAGCTGATACCCGTTAAGCGCATCAAGGAGGTTTATGTATCCCGGCCTGCCATTGAGAACGGAGAGCGGCATCCTTCCCTCCGATTCGATGTATGCGACCTTCTGGTTTGGATTGAGGCCGTACTTGAGATCGATCCTTCTCTCCTCCTCCTGACGCTGGTTGAAGACCCTTCTTCCCTTCTCTGTCTCTACGAAAAGAGACACCCTGTTGCTCTTATCGAGGCTCTTCCAGAGAGTGCCGGCAAACGAATCGATATCGTAAGGGAGGTCGATCTCCTCCAGCATGCGGCGGGAGAATGACGGAAGCGGATCCCCATCGCCATCATATGTGTGTATCACATGGGCCTTTCCCGGGCGGATGGGATAGCGGTAAATGACACGCTCCGTGCCCTCTCCGCTTTTCCTGGCTATTGCGAATACGGATTCCTTCCCATCCTGCACAAGCATGATGCGGGGCGTGTATGATGGGCTATCAGGCTCATACTCAATCCTGGCAAGAGCGCTCTCGATCCCGCTGCCGCTCTCTATTGCATCCCTGAGAGGGATGCTGTGGTCGCCGTTAGCAAGGACTATCGTGTCTCCAAGCCTGAAGAGAGGTGGATAGATAGTGAGGCTATCGCCCTCCATAGCACTGTCATGCTTTGAAATAGAGAGATCGCCCTCTTCGGAGAGAGTGAAGATCCTATTGCGGCTTCTTGGGCTTCTGCCCATGATAGCGTAAGCCAGGACAGGATGTCCGGATCTAGAGAAGCCGCCTATGATAAGGCGGCCAGGATAGCTGTTGCCTTCCAGGTATTCGTTGATTTCCATATCCGGGATTATAACGAGGAAGGTTGCTGATTAAAAGCCCTTATAGATCGTCTACAAGCGCTGTGCTCTTGGCATATGCAGTGCTTCTTGCTTCGAAGAAGTCGGTCTTCACCATGTTCGCATTGGAGTACTGCGATACCCATGCCATGTCTTCAGGCTCTGAGTCATATCCAGGATAGAGCGGCTCGAAGCCGAGGCTTGTCCACCTGAGGTTGCCTAGGTAATAGATGTAGTCGCGTACCATCTTCCTGGTAAGCCCTGGGACATCATCCCCTATCACGTACTCTCCCCACGCTGCTTCCTGCCTGACGCCCTCGAGCATCATCTGCCTGTATTCCTCGACAAGCTCAGGCGCGAAGAGCTCGCTTTCTTCCTTCTTGAGCTCGAGGATTATGTTCCTGAAGAGCCAGAGGTGCGTGTTCTCATCGCGGTTGATGTACCTGATCTCCTGGGCAGAACCCGGCATCTTGCCGTTTCTGGAGAGGTTGTAGAAGAACATGAAGCCTGAGTAGAAGTAGATTCCCTCGAGTATGTAGTTCGCGATCATCACCTTCATCAGGTGCTTCAGGTCCCTGTGCTCAATGAAGTCGTTGTAGCAGCTGCCGATGAAAGTATTCCTCTTCAGCAGATGCTCATCGGTCCTCCACTGGAAGAGGATATCGTTTCTCTCCTCGGGAGAGCAGATCGTATCGAGCATGTATGAGTATGCCTGGCTATGGAGGCACTCCTGGAATGTCTGGATGTGCAGGCAGAGCCCGACCTCGTTTGCAGTGACGTAATCGCTCACATTCGGCAGGTTTGCTGTCTGGAGGCTATCGAGGAATACCAGGAACGAGAGGATCTTGTCATATGCTGTCCTTTCTGCAGGAAGCAGATGATGGTAATCCTTCAGATCCTGAGCGAGGTTTATCTCCTCAGGAACCCAGAAATTGTTCATTGCCTGGCGGTACCAGTCGGATACCCAGCCATACTTCATGTTGTTGAAGTCATTGAGATTGGTGGTATTGCCTCCCACCATCCTCCTCTTCTCCACTTCGATATCCCCATCGGGATTGAACAGCGGTTTTCTCTTTAGCTCCATCTTTATTTCTCCTAGCTTGAGCAGCTCTCGCATTCCTCGACCTCAAGGCTCTTGCTCCTGACGTAGTAGAGCGTCTTCACGCCGCTCTTCCACGCTGTGAGGTAGAGATTGAGGACCTGTCTCATCGAATAGTCGTTGGTAATGTATAGGTTCACGCTCTGCGACTGGTCAATATGGCGCTGCCTGACTCCTGCAGCCTTCATCGACCATACCTGATCGATGTCGTATGCGCTCTTGTAGTACCACCATGTAGCCATTGAGAGCTCAGGGGCAAGGCGTGGAAGCATAGCACCCTTCTTCTCCTCGTAGAAGAATCTCTTCATGACAGGATCCACTCCTGCGGAGGTTCCGGAGATGATGCTTGTGGAGGATGTCGGAGCGATAGCCAGGAGGTATGCGTTCCTCATTCCCTTCTCCGCGACCTTTCTCCTGAGGCTCTGCCACTTCTCAGAGGTGTATCCCCTTCTCTCGAAGTACTCGCCGCTCTGCCACTCGCTTCCTTCGAAATAGCTATAGCTTCCCTTCTCCTCGGCAATCTCGGCAGAAGCATCGATTGCTGCATAGTTTATTGCCTCGAATACCTTGTCTACGAACTCAAGGTGGTCCTGGCTCTCCCACTGTATCCTGTTCTTGGCAAGCATATGGTGGTAGCCGGAGATCCCGAGCCCGATCGACCTGTACCTGTCATTGGTAATCCTAGCATATGGCACAGGATAGAAATTGAGCGTGATCACATTGTCAAGCGCCCTGACGACAGTATGGACGAGCTTCGAAAGCGCCTCCTCATTCCTTACATCTATGTTTCCGAGGCATAGCGATGCGAGGTTGCATACGACAAAGTCTCCCGGCTCTGTCTTCGTGACGACGACAGTGTCTCCATCCTCTGTCTTTACCTCGATCTCGCGTGACTTGATCTCGGACATGTTCTGCGCGATCTCGGTGCACAGGTTCGAGCAGTAGATCACGCCCTTGTGCTTGTTCGGGTTCATCGCATTCACTGTATCCCTGTTGAATGCGAATGGAGTGCCTGTCTCAACAGCGCTCTTGAGAATGAGCCTGACAAGGTCCTTCAGAAGGATCGATCTCTTCTTGATCCTGTTGTCGTTGACGCAGTCGAGGTACCTCCTCTTCCACTCTTCGCCGAAGCTGTCCTCGAGCCTGTAGCCCTTGACTGCATAGACCTCGTAAGGGCACATCATGTACCACATGTTCTCAAGGCTCTCGCTGCATAGCTCCCAGAAGTAATCGGGATAGCAGATAGCAGGGAAGACATCGTGCGCCTTCATCCTGTCATCGCCGTTGTTCGTCCTGAGGTTCAGGAACTCCGGAAGATCGCGGTGCCATACATCGAGGTATACGGCAACAGCACCTGCCCTTACTCCGAGCTGGTCAACTGCTACAGCCGTATCATTGACGAGCCTGATCCATCTTATGATTCCTCCGGCTGCGCCCTCAAAGCCCCTGATCGCAGATCCGTTGGCCCTCACCTTTCCGAAGTAAAGGCCCATTCCGCCTCCGAACTTCGATACCTTTGCGAAGTTGTCGAGCGAGCGGTAGATCCCATCGAGGGAATCGGGAACAGTGTCTATGAAGCACGATGAGAGCTGGTGTATAGGCTTGCGGGCATTGGAAAGCGTCGGGGTTGCCATTGTCACTTCCATCTTCGAAAGCATATCGTAGAAGTCCCTGACCCTTTCCATCCTCTCCTTCTTCTCCGGAAGCGCAAGGTGCAGAGCAATACCGAGGTACATCTCCTGAGGCGTCTCAAGGACCTCATGCTGCCTTGAGTGTATAACATACCTCTTGAGAAGGAGGTCGAGTCCTGAGTATGTGAAGAGATTGTTCCTGGATGGATCTATGAAGGAATAAGCCTCATCGAGCTCAGCATCGCTGTAGGATGCTGCGATGTCAGATAGATACAGGTCCTCTGAGACCAGGTACTTAACCTTCTCTGAGAATGACGATATGTTCCTTCTCTCCATCGACTTTGCTATCTGGCGATCGGAGAAGAACGAGAGGAACCTTGCTGCGATGTAGTCCCACCTCGGGCTATCAGGGCTTGTGAGCTCCACAGCGGCCCTTATTATAGCATCCTCCTTCTCCTTCCTGCTCATATCGCTCTTGATGAAGGACATGAACTTATCTCCCAGGATTCCAAGGGAATACCTTGCATCAGGGTAATCGCGCTGGATCCTGCCAAGGACAGGAAGCAGATCGGAATCCCCGATTGAAGCGACTATCCTCAGCCTCTCCTCCCTCAGAAGCGAACGCTGCTGCCTGAAGAGGATGAAGCTCTTTGCCGCAGCGAACTCGCCAGAGGCCATAAGGACCTCCTCTGCGACATCCTGGATCATCTCGACAGTCCATTCGCCCTTCTGGCTTATCCTGCTGAATACCTTTTCCGAAAGCTCCTTCGAGAGCGCATCCGGATCGGGGGAAGATACGCTTATAAGCGCCTTCCTGATTGCATTCGCAATCTTCCCGAGGTCGAATTCCTCCCGTCTTCCATCTCTCTTCGTTATTTCCATATTACCCCGTTATCTTTCAACTGTGACTGAACCGTCTTCATCGACAGTGATCCTATCTCCTGTCTGGACGTATTCGATGAACTCATCTCCGAGCCCATCCACCGTGGGCATCGAGTTGTCAGTCCATACATCGGCCAGGATCGCCCCTGCGCATGCTAGGGAATCAATAGGCTTCGAGAACAGGAGGCATGCTGGCTGACGCGACATGCACGCAGCTGTATAGAGCACAAGGCCTCCTGTTGTCGATCCGATTGTCTGCGGCATGCACAGTGCCTTGCCTGCCATCGCCTTCTCATATATATCGCTGTTGTTCTGATCCGAGCACTTGCCGGTCTTATCGCCGAACATGAGCGAGTGCTGGTAGCTAGCAAGCGTATTGAAGCCCTGCCTGGATACAAGCGCCTCCGCAGAGACCGAGCCCTTCACTATCACGCGTCCCTTGAAAACCTTCTTCATGCCCTGCCTCCTGTGATGATCTCCAAAAGCTCCTCCTCGCGGTAGTACCTAGCGGATGTATATGTCCTCAGCTTATTCGAGCATGTGATCACCGGCATCTTCCCGCACATAGGGTTGTTCATATACATAAGAGGGCAGATATGGCTGAGGATGGCTCCCCTCTTCTCCATCTGCCTTGCCTTCTCTGTCTTCCTGAAGGCATCCATCACAGCAGGAGCCGCTGTGAATACGGTCTTTATTCCAAGCTTGCTTCTTCCATTCTCCGCAAGTGCCTTCTCGATCCTGTCAGCCCATGATTCAAGCTGTCTGGAAGAGAGGTGAGGACAGCCTATGAATGCAAGCTTCGGCTTCGCATCGGGATCCTTCCAGATCAGAGGATAGCTCTTCTGGACCCTCTCGAGCTCTGCATCGTCTATCACGTATGTCTCATAGCCAGGCTTCAGCAGCGACCTTCCGGACTCCACAGCCTCAGGAGTGAGATTCTCTATGTGGTACAGGCCTACAGCACCGTTCGATGCAGTAGCGGCTCCGAAGTCCTTGAAGTAGGATGATGCATCATCATCGAGCGTGGAGAAGAACCTATCCATTCCTGCTACGAACGGCACCTTCTCCTGGACCTTCATGCCTATGGCAGATCCAAGAAGCTGCGCCTCAGGCTTTGACTTGGTCCTGACCTCAATGAGGAAATCGGCCTTTCTTCCCTCATCGGTGAGAAGACCGAAATAAGGAACGCAGCCGACGATCGAGCCAAAGAGATCGAGTATTCCGCTGTTCCTGTTGCACCTTGCTCCAAGCACGCTGTTTGCATATACGACAGCAGAGCTCTCAGCCCATGAGAGGATCTCTCCCTTCTCAGGCGTATTCCCCACTTCCTTCATATAGCATGTGCATGTATAAGCATCATCGGACATGATGCCAAGCTTTCTGAGCTGCTTATCGTAATCATCCTGCTTTGAGTACATGACTCTGAAGAAGAGCTCCTGGATCGGGTTCTTGGGAACGCACTTCTCTAGAGGCCTTGGATCGACAGAGAACGACTGTGACGACAAAGCGCCTGACTGGATCAGGGTATCCATCAGATCGTATACCGGCTTCATAACAGATAACCCGAAGCTGGTGACGAGATGGCCATGCTTTCCTGTTATATCAACCATCTTCTCAGCACCGAATGCCTCACCATACATCACCAGGGTCTTCATGACCTTGGCTTTGACATCCCCTTCCTTTCCATCGAGGATTGCCTGCTGCCTATCAGTAAGAACCATATCAGCCTCTCATATTCTCCATAGATTGCTACAGTTTCATGAACTCTTCCATTCTAGCATGAAAAAGCAGAGGATGAATACATTGATTGCCAATCCGAAATACGGTGATTGCTGTGCTTTTCACACAATCATAATGACAATATTAGACAGAATATGTCGTTTATGATCGTTATTGCTTCATTTGCTTATTATTTCTGATAGTCTGCATATATATGGGCTTCCGCTCACACGAAGCATAAGCCCCATCGATCGAAGAAGCGATGCGCTATCCGCATCAAGGTACAGATTCCCCTGCCATGGGTCCTCATTCCCTGGATCCTGATCCCGTTTCTGCTCATATCGGACTCATCCAGGACGACAGCATATTTCGGGTAGTCTTCACGGATTCTACCATACACGCTGTACAGTCTTCTGGAATGACAGAAGATAGGGAACCTGAACATATAGCTTCTCTCCGCATATCCCAATACGAAGCAGATTACCCTGTCCACTATTCTGCCGAATGCCACTTTGCAGTCACGGCGATCAGCGTTCGTGAATCCGGCAGCCTCCGCTATATCGCATCCCTCCTGATAGGGTTCGATCTCATCATCCACAGAAAGGGCTTCAGATGAGAAGAACTCAATCCGGAGGGAAAGGAAGTCATATTCTGGTAAACCCTGATTGTTCTCAGAGTTTACGTTTTAGGCTATACTGGTGCCATGGCTTATCTTGAAATAAAGGGCCTTTCATTCTCGATCGAAGGAAAGGAAATACTATCTGATATCTCATTCAGCCTGGAGAAAGGGGAAGTCACGCTCATTGCAGGCAAGAACGGCTCCGGGAAGAGCTTTCTATTGAAGTGCATCAAGGGCCTTGAGAGAATGCAGAGCGGCACGGTATCGCTCGATGGTAGGATCCTCTCAAAGCAGAAGGAGAGAATGAAGGCCTTTGCGCTTGTATTCCAGGATGCATCGCTCCAGATAGTGGGAAGCACAGTCGAGAAGGATATAGCATTCGGGCTTGAGAACGTAGGGCTTGCAGAGGATGAAGTCAGGAAGAGGACGGATGAGTACATCGATTTCTTCTGCCTTGAGAAGACAAGGAAGCTCAGGCCTCAGGTGCTCTCCGGCGGAGAGAAGAGAAAGCTTGCAATCGCAGGAGCGCTCTCGATGTCATCCGATGTCCTTCTTCTAGACGAGCCATTCGCGAACCTCGACTACCCTTCGGTAAAAACTGTCATCGAGACCATAGACAGCCTTAAGGCATCCGGGGTGACAGTGATCATAGTCTCCCACGAGGCAGAGAAGTTCCTCTTCCATACGGACCGCACAGTGATCATCGAGTCAGGCCGTATCGCAGACCAGGGCAGGAGCCAGGACATGATGGAAAGCCTGAGAAGGCATGATGTATACATACCCAGCAGAGCTTCATTCGAGGAGCTATCATGGCTACGGTGATCTTCCAGCCAGATGGCAAGGATACGTTTCTCTCGAGGATGGATCCCGCAGTCAAGATAATCCTCCTGTTCCTTTTCTCCGTCCTTGTATCAACATCCGGGGAGACTGAGGCAATAGCGGGCTTTGCGCTCACTGTGCTTCTTGCTTTATCAGCACGCTCAAGGCTTCTTGAAAGCTACAGGGACACGCCATTCATTGTAATCGTGGGCTTCTTCCTGATGGCTGTGAACATAATGAACGGCGATGGCGTGCTTTGCTCTGCAGCGGGGATGCTGAGGTTCTTCTCCGTGTTCAATCTCGCTATCGCATTCTCATCCTCCACAGATCCAGTAGAGCTCTCATCATCCCTTGGCTCTATGCTCTCAAGGGTTATAGGAAGGTATGGGTGGAGATTCAGCAATATGATAATGCTGACGCTTTCGCTTCTTCCTTCCATATTCGAATCGGGGAAATCGATGCTCGATGCAAGGCGCTCGCGCTGCGGCTACTTCATGCAGCATCCGATAAGGAATACAGCAGATTACCTTGTATCCCTTTTCTCGATGCTCTTCGATAGGACGATAGAGATAGCAGATGCACTCGACTCCAGGCTGTTCGATACCGATGCAAGAAGGGATGCAGGGAGGATCAGAAGAAGCGACTGGATCGTTCTTGTGGCCTCAGCTGTCATCTCAGGAGCCATCATATGGATAAGAGCGCTCTGAGGAAAAGCATCCTTGCCCGTATAAGGGCCTTTCCTGGAAAGGAGATGGAAAGCTCCCTTATCTCATCATACCTTCTGGAATCGGGAATGCTTGCAAGGCACGATACCATACTCGCCTTCTGCCCCCTAGATAGCGAACCTGACATAACCCCGATCCTTAAAGGCAGGAGCGTGATGCTTCCGTATATAGAGAATGGAAGAATGGGATTCTCCTATTACCAAGGCCTTGTGAAGTCAGAGCTGGGCTTCATGGAACCTGATGAAAGGATCGAAGGGGAATACAGCAGTGCATTGATGCTGGTGCCCCTTGTTGCATTCGACAAGGAACTCAACAGACTCGGCAGGGGCAAGGGCTTCTACGATGCATATATCAATGAAAACAGGGAAAGGCTATGCACAGTAGGAATCGCATTCTCAGTATCTCAAGTCCCGGCAGTCCCAGTGGAAGATAACGATATGAGGCTTGATAGCATCCTGACTGTACATGATGGCAAGGCCATGCTCCTGAATTGCAGGAAGCAGGGCTACTGATTCGGATTTCGAATCAACCCATCGGTGAACACGGCTAAGAGATACGATCAGGAAAGCTTCAGAAAACCGTGCTTCTGATATGTATCACACACATCCATAACCAATATGCTTATGTTCAATCCCATTCTTCAGCCAGAAGGAAATCGCGTATATTGCGGTGCTTTATCCCATTTCTACTCATATCAAACTCATCCAGTGAGACAACATATTTCGGGTAGTTGTCGCGTATCCTGTCATACGCGCCGAACTCACGCTCAACAGTCTCCTCTGATGCCAGCAGATAGGAAACCTGAACATATAGTTTCTCTCCGCGTTTCTCGCATACGAAGTCTATTTCCCTGTCACCTATCCTGCCGGCTGTCACTTTATAATCCCGTCGCAGCAGCTCCAGATACACTATGTTCTCCAAGATGAGATTGATATCACGCATATTGCCGCCAAACACAGCCTCCCTGATTCCGTGGTCAGCAATGTAGTACTTCTCATTGGTGGCAAGAATCTGCTTACCCTGCAGATCCTTACACTTGACCTGATAGAGCAAATAGGCATCGCAGCAGTATCTGATGTAGTTCAGGATGGTCTCCGGTGCAACAGTCCGC
>JAXFQZ010000150.1:0-14641 GCA_034178685.1 Candidatus Ornithospirochaeta sp.
CCAGTAGCCCTCGTACCAGAGGTTCTCGAGCTCTTCCATTGTCTGTGGGTTCTTCTCCTTGATCCTTGCCATGAGGACATCCTCGACCTTTCTGCAGTAACGCATTCTGTTTTCGTTGAAGGCAAGTGTCCTGTAGATGAGGTCCTGCCTGGAGTGAACGAGGCCCATGAAGTTGCGTAGGGTCCGCACTGTGTGGTCCTTGCCGTCAAGATGGATGTGGATGCCACAGCTCTTGTTCGCGTGTATTTGATAGAGTAAAAATACCTAGTCAGTTCTTCAGATTTCTTAAAATACAGCTGTGCATCATTGAATATTTCACAGAAATATCTTGAATCGTCCCCCATAGTTTTTCGTAACTGAAGTAAGCACAATCAAACGACTTCTTGTGTCACGGAAGTCATATAAAACCTTAGCCTCTTTTTTCAGCGCCTCAGATGTTTGGAAGTGAAAGGAGAAAAGGTAGTCGATTTCTATGTCTCCCAAAAAACGCTTGTTTATACGAAGCCTATGCGTCGTGATATTTGTCCCCCATTAGACATATTCCCAATCCAACGACTCATATACTTTGATCGCAGTGTTTCATCGGAATCCGATGGAGAAGCATCAAGTAGTTTATACGCGTCACCAATATTCATGAGTCCTCCAACTGATGTTTGAAATTATAAAGGCAAATCGTTGCGGTTGCAAAAACATATATGGCCGGTTGGAAGAGCCAAAAGATCCCCTTGTTCGCTCTTTTTCCTTTAGATGATTATTGTAGAGGCAGGAATGTGTGGACTAGAAGCAATAAAGAAAAGATCGGTCTGCACACCGCTACTACACGCGGACTACACAAAAATTCCGGTAATTTATGGATATTTACGGAGATTTATGTGAAAATAGCCTTTTGTAGTATTATTTGATAAGTGCAGTTATGGTAAGGATATAAACACTTATGGAGAGAAAAGTGAAAATCATCTTTGTCTGCCACGGCAATATATGCAGGTCCGCAATGGCAGAGTTCATAATGTGGAATATGCTTTCGGAGAATGGAATCGATGATGTCAGCGTATCCAGCTGCGGGGTGTCCTCCGAGGAGGAAGGGAATGATATCTATCCAGAGGCTAAGAGGATGCTGAGGATGAAGGGAGTGCCATTCTCCCATCATAGGGCCCATAGGATCACCGATAGGGAATTCAGGGATGCTGATATGATCCTGTGCATGGACAGATCGAACCTGAGAGCCCTCGAAAGGAGGTTCGGGCACGATGATAGGGTAGCGATGCTCCTTGATAGGGATGTCGATGATCCTTGGTACTCAGGGGATTTCGAGACTGCCTATGGCGATATCGAGAAGGGATGCCGCCGTATATGCTCGGATATATGTCGTGACCTTGTCCGATAACTAGGCTATACTTAGGAAAAAAAAGACAATCAGGAGAAAATAAATGGATATTCGCTATTCAACAGGCAAGGAGCCATTCAAGAGAATGACAACCGATGAGCTCAGGGATGAGTTCCTCATCAAGGATATCTTCAGGGCTGATGATGTATCTGCAGTCTATTCGCACGTCGATAGGATCGTGACAATGGGCGTGATGCCTGTGTCGGAGACAGTGAAGCTCGATAGGAACATCGACTGCTGGAAGAACTTCGGAGTAAGCTATCTTCTCGAGAGAAGGGAGCTTGGCTCGATTAATATCGGAGGAAGCGGAAAGGTCTATGCTGATGGCGTTGAGTATCCTATGAACCACTTCGATGGAATCTATCTTCCTATGGGTACGAAGGAAGTATCCTTCTCCTCGGACGATAAGGACAATCCTGCAAAGTTCTATGTGATCACGACTCCGGCTCATAGGCCATACCCTGCAAAGCACATCCCTCTCGAGAAGGCAATCCACAAGCATCTAGGTGCCCAGGAGACGAGCAATGAGAGGACCATCAACCAGTACATCCATCCGGATGTGCTCGATACATGCCAGCTTTCCATGGGACTTACTCACCTTGAGACCGGCTCTGTCTGGAACACGATGCCTGCCCATACGCATGAAAGAAGGATGGAGGTGTACTTCTACTTCGACATCCCTGCAGACAACGTAGTGTTCCACTTCATGGGCGAGCCTGATGAGACAAGGCATATCGTGATGCACAACGATGAGGCTGTGATCAATCCATCATGGTCGATCCACTCAGGCTGCGGAACATCCAACTATACATTCATCTGGGCCATGTGCGGAGAGAACAGGGCTTATGATGACCAGGACTGGATCAAGACAGAGGAACTGAGGTAGCACAATCCGTTCCATCAAGGACCCCTTCCCTGGCGAAGGGGTTCTGCTTGATTAGGTAAATCATTCTGCTGTATTGCAATGCAGGCACTTTTCTGTTTTATCTCATTCTGATATATATAACTTGAACAAGGGATCGGATAATGGAAATCACTCTTAAGAACCTTAAAAGGAACTACTCGGGATTGCACGCTGTAGACGATGTTTCGCTTACAATCCCATCGAATACAGTATTCGGGATCATCGGGAAATCAGGGGCCGGGAAATCCACTCTGGTAAGGCTGATCTCGATGCTTGAGACACCGGATAGCGGAGAGGTGTACTATGACGGCAAGCGCGTAGACAACCTTGACCGCAAGGGCATGATAGAGGAAAGAAGAAGGATCGGTATGATCTTCCAGAACTTCAATCTCTTCTCATCCAGGAATGCCGCAGAGAACATAGCGTATCCTATGGAGATATGCAGGATGGATAAAACCTATATCGCCAAGCGCGTCGAGGAGCTGCTCAAGCTCGTTGGCCTTGAGGGAAGGGGAGATGCTCCGATCTCGACTCTCTCCGGCGGGCAGAAGCAGAGGGTTGCTATTGCCAGAGCGCTTGCGATCAAGCCAGCCATCCTCTTCTGCGATGAGGCGACCAGCGCACTAGACCCCCAGACCACAAGGGCGATCCTGTCGCTGATAAAGGAAATCCAGAAGAAGATGAACCTCACTGTAGTGATGATCACCCATCAGATGGAGGTTGTCAGGGACGCATGCGATTATGTTGCGGTCCTCGATGCAGGCCACATCGTCGAGAAGGGCAAGGTCTCAGAGGTGTTTGCATCCCCGAAGGCCGCAGTTACGCGCGAGTTCCTCTCTTCGCTTACCAATGTCCATGATTCCATCGTGAGGCTTTCGCACGAGGAGGGGCATTACACGCTCCGCTTCCGCGGCAGCAATACCGATGAGCCGATAATCTCGATCGTGTCCGGGAAGACAGGCGCAGTGTTCAATATAAGGGCAGCCGGTGTCCAGAACGTCAATGGTGAGGATATGGGAATGCTTATCTGCGATATCGGGCCGGATGGAAAGACAGCAGGCGAGGCTGTCAGGATGCTCAGGGATATGGGCGTAGCTGTAGAGGAGGCGTGAGTATGGATGTGATGATCAAGCTGGTAATGCAGTCCACCTGGCAGACATTGGTAATGGTGTTCCTTTCGACCATCTTCTCCCTGATCCTCGGTCTTCCTGTAGGAATACTGCTTCATATCACGGGCAAGGAGGAGACAGGCGGCATCATACCCCGTCCTCTCTTCAACAGCGTGCTTTCGAGGATAGTCAATATCCTGAGATCCTTTCCTTTCATAATCCTCATGATCATCCTCATTCCTTTCACGAGGTTCATCCTCGGAACGGGAATAGGCACGATGGCAACCGTGATTCCTCTATCGATAGCCGCAGCTCCGTTTGTGGCTAGGATCATAGAGAGCAGCCTCAAGGAGGTCGACCCAGGGGTCGTGCAGGCTGCAAAGGCAATGGGATCCACGAATGCTCAGATAGTGTTCAAGGTGCTTCTGCCTGAGGCCCTGCCATCCCTTGTCTCTGGTGTGACGCTCACTATAATCAACCTCATCGGATACTCGGCTATGGCCGGCGCTATCGGAGGAGGAGGCCTTGGAGACCTTGCGATAAGATATGGCTATCAGAGATTCAGGCCTAGCTATATGGTTGCGTCAGTTATAGTTATCATCTTGATGGTTGAGCTTATTCAGACTATCGGCAACCGCATCTCGAAGAAGATAATGGCGAAAAGATAAAAAATATACCTGTAAACCAGTTGCATAAATTTCCTGTTTTCTGTATATTCTAGCCAAGAATATAAAGGAGGACAGGAAATGTTTATATCATCTTCAATCATCGTTTCCATGTGCATGTCCTCCATGATGATGCCCGTCAGGGCATAATATCTTTATCTCACAATCACATCATCTATATATGAACACAGGGCCTTTTTAAAGGCATAGCTCTATACAAACAAAGACATTATCAGGAGAAATCCCATGAAAAAAGCATTTTTGGCAGCACTTATCGCACTCGTCGCAATCGCATCGGTATTCGCAAACGGAGCTCAGGAAGCAGCTTCTTCCACAAAGGTGGTCGTTGGAGCAACACCTGATCCTCATGCAGTCCTCCTCAACCTCATCGTTGACGATCTCAAGGCACAGGGCATCAACCTCGTCGTAAAGGAATTCACCGATTACGTCACACCTAACGAAGCTCTTGAGAGCGGTGATATCGACGCTAACTACTTCCAGCACCTCCCATACCTTGAGTCCTTCAACTCCGAGAAGGGATACCACCTCGTTTCCGCTGGCGGAATCCATATCGAGCCTCTCGCACTCTATTCGGATAAGGTGAAGTCCCTTGCTGATATCAAGAACGGTGCTTCAATCGCAATCCCTAACGATCCAACCAACGAGGGAAGGGCACTGCTTCTTCTCCAGAGCGCAGGACTGATCGCTCTCAGGGAAAACGCAGGTCTTGAGGCTGTTCCATCCGATATCGTTTCCAATCCAAAGAACCTGAAGTTCAAGGAAATCGAGGCAGCTTCTCTTCCACGTGTCCTTCCTGATGTAGACGCAGCTGTAATCAATGGCAACTACGCTATCCCAGCTGGACTGATCGCAACAAGGGATGGCCTTTTCGTAGAAGGCGCTGACAGCCCATACGTGAACGTAATCGCAGTCAAGGCAGGAAGGGAGAACGAAGCAGCTATCCAGGCAATCGTAAAGGCTCTCAAGAGCGATAAGGTTGCTAAGTTCGTTGCAGAGAAGTATCCAAACGGCGAAGTCGTCCTCGTTGACTGAATCCTATAGCATCCTCCTTGCCTCATCCGGCTTCAGCCGGATGGGGTTTTTCTTTTTCCCTTCATTGTCCTATATATTACAGATATGTCGCAGTTCATTGTTGTTTTATCGCTATTGGCCATAGAGCTCATCCTCATTGCAGTGCTTGCCTTCAGGAAGAAGGAGAGCGGCGTGGATGAAGTAGAGAGGAAGTTAGACTCCTCGATAGCATCGCTCTCCTCTTCCCTAGAGCAGAGGATGCAGGGGATGGAGGCAAGGCTATCGGAGCTTGACAGGAACCTGCAGGCAAGCCTTGAGTCGATACGCAGGTCGCAGAACGAGGAGATCAAGTCGTTCTTTGTGGAGAACAGGGCACAGTCCGATAGGCTTTCATCAGTTCTTTCAGAGACAAATGAAGCTGTCAGGAAGCAGATGGAGCTCTTCTTCCGTGAATCAAGGGAGCAGGGCGAGAGGCTCTCTTCGACACTGGATGCTAACCTGCAGGAGCTCAATAGGTCGTTCAGTGACCGCATGGAGGCATTCCTCAAGGAAAGCAGGAACCTCAATCAGGCGCTTGGCACGCAGCAGAAGGAGATATCAGGATCGCTTGTATCGGCACTGGATAGGATCAGGAGCGAGAATGCGTCCTCGATGGAGGCCTTCAGGGAAAAGACGGAGAAGCTTTCTTCGTCCGTGAGGGCGGACATGGAAAGGATACGGAGGGAGAACTCAGAGCAGCTTGAGAAGATGAGGTCCACAGTCGATGAGAAGCTGATGAAGACGCTCGATGAGAGGCTCACAAGGTCCTTTGAGGCTGTCACATCAAATCTGGAATCGCTGTATAAGAGCCTTGGAGAGATGAATAACCTTGCAAAGGATGTAAGCAATCTCAACAGGATGTTCTCGAACATCAAATCGAGGGGCACGTGGGGCGAGGTGCAGGCAGAGACTATCCTGTCAGATATCCTCTCGCCATCGCAGTATGTGAAGAACTACAGCCCCAGGTCCTCGGATTCGAATGGCTTCGTTGAGTTTGCCATCAGGCTTCCTGGGAAGGGCACAGGGGAGGTCTTCCTCCCGATTGACTCAAAGTTTCCGAAGGAGGACTTCGCAAGATACAGCGAGGCTGTCGAGTGCGGGAACCAGGAGGCGATCGACAGCGCTCTCAAGTCGCTCAGGAACAGAGTCCTATCGGAGGCAAGGGATATAAGGAACAAGTACATAATGCCTCCTAAGACGACTGATTTCGCAATCCTCTTCGTTCCCACGGAGGGGCTCTATGCTGAGCTGCTGAGGATGGAGGGCTTTGTCGAGACGCTGCAGGTCCAGTACCATGTGGTGGCAACGGGGCCGACTAACTTCGCGGCGCTGATAAACTCTCTCCAGATGGGATTCAGGACGATGCAGGTGGAGAAGAACACCAAGAAGGTATGGGATCTTTTCGCGGCTCTCAAGAAGCAGTTCTCTGCATTCAGCGAGGAGCTCGATGCAACCAGGAGGTCGCTCGAGAGCGCTACAAGCAAGGTCGATAAGGCCGTGAAGAGAAGCGGGATGATCACAGGAAGGCTGGAGAGGATAGAGCTTCCTGATGAGGTGGAGCAAAACGGGGAAAACAGTACATTGGTATTGGAATAAATATGCAATAAATATGTTACTATATTGACACTATTGCATAAATATTCGATGATTACTGCATACAAAGGAGTAATACATGAATCTCAAAGGACGCAGCTTCCTTACACTGAAGGATTATACAAAGGATGAGATACTATATCTGATCGCGCTTGCAGGAGAGCTTAAGAGCAAGAAGAAGGGAAAGCCTTGCCATGATGGCGTGAAGGGCAGGCTTCTTGAAGGAAAGAACGTGGTTCTTCTATTCGATAAGACCTCCACAAGGACGCGCTGCTCCTTTGAGGTAGCATGCTTCGATGAAGGTGCGGGAGTGACGTTCCTCACCAACTCCCAGATGGGCAAGAAGGAGTCCCTTGAGGATACTGCCAAGGTCCTTGGAAGGCTCTATGACGGAATCGAGTACAGGGGCTTTGCCCACTCTATAGTGGAATCGCTTGCCGAATATGCCGGAGTGCCTGTTTTCAACGGGCTGACAGATGACGATCATCCCACTCAGGTCCTTGCTGATTTCCTGACAGCACAGGAGCACCTTGGAAAGAGCCTCGACCAGATGAAGCTTGCATACGTAGGCGATGGAAGGAACAATGTCGCCAATGCCCTGATGATCGGAGCAAGCAAGGTCGGCATGGACTACAGCGTCGCATCACCTTCCTCCCTCTTCCCTGCAAAGGGCCTTGTGGAGGAGTGCAAGGGCTTTGCCGCCCAGTCAGGTTCCACCATCGTTGTCACGGAGGATCCGTACGAGGCTGTGAAGGGTGCTGATATAATCTATACGGATATATGGTGCTCTATGGGAGAGGAGGACAAGATGGCAGAGCGCATCGCGCTTCTCAAGCCTTACCAGGTCACTTCAGCGCTGATGGCTGCAACCGGAAAGGATACGATCTTCGAGCACTGCCTTCCTTCATTCCATGACCTCAATACAACAACTGCGAAGATGGTCAAGGAGAAGTTCGGGCTGGACGAGATGGAGGTTGCTGATGATGTATTCAGAAGCCCTCGATCCGTTGTCTTCGATGAGGCGGAGAACAGGATGCATACCATCAAGGCCGTGATGGTTGCACTGATGTCGGACACTCTCGCATTCTGATTGCCGGTCCAGCCTTATGGCTGGGCTTTCTTTATCCCTGGACGGAATCGAACCGTCATCCCATCTTCCGGAGAGATGTGCACTATCCATTATGCTACAGGGACATGCTCTGATTATGCTTCAATCATGATTGTTGTACAATCGGGCATTGTTTTTGTTATGCGAATTAGGTGTTAATTCTCGCCGTTTTGTATTATCCTTTCAATATATGCCTAAGAAGATCGATCATGAGGAGAGGAAGGAGAAGATCCTCAGCACAGCGCTGAAGGTCTTTTCCCAGTATGGCTACAAGGATTCGAATCTCTCTCTGATTGCAGAGAAGAGCGGTATTTCACGCCCGACCATCTACCAGTACTTCCATGATAAGAACGAGATTTTCTATTTTGCTGTGAAGAGCGTGACTGGCAGGATGTTCTCACGCTACTCGATGATGGCATGGGATGAGAGCATAGGCGATGAGATCGACAGGCTTGAGGCGATAATCTCGGATGTCATTGATACTGCGAAGGCCAATGAGGATGCTCTGATCAACCTGATGGATGTGATGATCGCTGTCCGCAAGGAGGATGGGGATCTGTCTGATGTGATATTCAGAAGAACCGCAAAGCTTACCATCCTCCTTAAGCGTCTTATCGTGAAGGGCATCAACAGCGGTGTGATAAAGCAGTGCGATCATGACGATATTGCAGATTACATCTTCATTACGCTTGAATCGTTCTGCTTCCAGATTGCGTTCTTCCGCGTATTCGACAAGCAGGAGGCCATGGCCTTCATCAGAAGCTATCTCGATTTCTACAGGGTACGCACTTAACTTTTCAAAGCATCGTTATTATATTCGGAATGTGTGTGATGCTCCCTATTGTATGTAGGAGGTATTGTAATGAATTTCGATAAATATACCGTTAAGCTTCAGAGCGCAATCCAGGATGCCGCGGAGAGGGCACAGGCTGAGCAGCACTCTGAGGTCATTCCAGCAGACATCGTCAGCGCGCTTGCCAGCCAGAAGGATGGAGTCCTGAGGCCGCTTCTTGAGAAGCTCGGGGTTTCCCCTGACAGCGTGATCAAGGCAATGGATGATATATCCGCAGCTCAGCCTAAGGTCTACGGAGGAGGGAATGCAACCCTCTCCAGATCAGCGTCGAGGATATTCTATGCATGCGATAAGGTAGCTGCAGGCTTCAAGGATGAATATATATCCGCCGAGCACTTCCTGATTGCTCTTTTAACCGATGACTGCCCTGAGAAGGATGCCCTGATCAGGCTTGGAGTCACGAAGGATGGGATCCTCGAGGCTCTGAAGGCGATAAGGGGAGACCAGAGGATAACGAGCCAGGATCCTGAAGCCGGATACCAGTCCCTTGAGAAGTACTGCAAGGACATGACTGCCATGGCAAGGGAGGACAAGCTCGATCCTGTGATCGGAAGGGATGAGGAGATAAGGCGTGTGATGCAGGTTCTTTGCAGAAGAACCAAGAACAACCCAGTCCTCATCGGAGAGCCTGGAGTCGGAAAGACAGCAATCGTCGAGGGCCTTGCCGAGAGGATCGCAAAAGGCGATGTCCCGGAGTCCCTTGCAGACAAGAGGCTGCTGTCCCTTGATCTGGGTGCTCTTGTAGCAGGTGCTAAGTTCCGCGGTGAGTTCGAGGAGAGGCTGAAGGGTGTGATCAATGATGTCGCCAAGAGCGAAGGACGCATCATCCTCTTCATCGATGAGCTTCATACGATAGTCGGAGCAGGTGCAAGCGAGGGCTCTACGGATGCATCCAACCTGATAAAGCCAGCTCTTGCCAGGGGCGAGCTTCATGCAATCGGCGCCACGACGCTCGATGAGTACAGGAAGTACATCGAGAAGGATAAGGCGCTTGAGAGGAGATTCCAGCCTGTCTTCACAAAGGAGCCAAGCGTAGAGGATACTATCTCCATACTGAGGGGACTTCAGCAGAAGTACGAGGTCCATCATGGCGTTAGGATCAAGGATGAGGCGCTTGTCGCAGCGGCTGTCCTCTCGGATAGGTACCTGACGAACAGGTATCTGCCTGATAAGGCAATCGACCTTGTCGATGAGGCTGCATCCCAGATCAAGATGGAGATCGAGAGCCAGCCTTCAGAGCTCGATAAGCTCCAGAGGAAGATACTCCAGCTATCCATCGAGAAGCAGGCTCTTTCAAGGGAGGACGACCAGGCATCCAAGGACAGGCTTGAGAAGCTCAATGCCGAGCTCGGGGAGGCCCAGACAAGGTATGATGCGCTTCACCTTGAGTGGCAGAATGAGAAGAATGCCATCAATCAGCTCAAGGAGAAGAAGGAGAAGCTCGAGCAGCTCAAGGCAAAGGAGCAGAATGCAGAGAGACAGGGGGACCTGAGCACTGCAGCCATGATCACGCATGGTGAGATCCCTAGGGTGAAGAGCGAGATCGCAGAGGCTGAGGCCAGGGTCAATTCCTTCACAGGCGAGGATGGAAGGCTTCTCAGGGAGGAGGTCACTGAGGATGATATCGCTAAGGTCGTGTCTCTCTGGACCGGAGTCCCTGTAGCTAAGATGATGGGCTCGGAGCGCGAGAAGTACATCAATCTCGAATCGATACTCTCCCAGTCCGTAGTCGGCCAGAAAGAGGCTATTTCCGCTGTTGCGAATGCGATAAGGAGGAACAAGGCAGGAATCGGCGATGAGCACAGGCCGCTTGGTTCGTTCCTGTTCGCAGGCCCTACCGGAGTCGGAAAGACGCTGCTTGCGAAGGTGCTCGCATCCTTCCTCTTTGATGATGAGAAGGCTCTTACAAGGATAGATATGAGCGAGTATATGGAGAAGTTCTCCGTCTCAAGGCTCATTGGAGCTCCTCCAGGATATGTGGGATACGACCAGGGCGGACAGCTTACAGAGGTTGTCAGGAGGAGGCCATACTCAGTCATTCTCTTCGATGAGATCGAGAAGGCCCATCCGGATGTCTTCAATATACTGCTGCAGGTACTCGATGACGGAAGGCTCACTGATGGACAGGGTAGGGTAGTTGACTTCACGAATACAATCATCATCATGACAAGCAACCTGGGCTCGGAGCTGATTCTCAGCCAGAGCGACAGGAAGAAGGCCCATGATGATGTGATGGGAGTGATCAGCCACTCCTTCAAGCCTGAGTTCATCAACAGGATCGATGAGATCGTCGTATTCAATCCGCTTGGGGAGAATGAGATCAGGAAGATCGTCCATCTCCAGCTTTCGGAGCTCTCAAGGCGTCTTGAGAGAAAGGGCTATAAGCTTGAATGGAACGATGATGTCGAGGCATTCATCGCAAAGGCAGGCTTCGATCCTGACTTCGGTGCACGTCCGATCAGGAGATGCATACAGAATGATGTCGAGAATGCTCTCTCCAGGAAGCTTCTTGAGGGTAATCTCTCGGTAAAGGATCCGATCAGACTGTCGATGAACGGCTCAGAGGTCGTAGTCTCCGCTTAGCAGGGCCTGGTACTTCTCCTGCGTATCGATGTCGTAGACCGATCCTTCGGAGGCGTTGTGCTTGGCGACATCGTAGAGAGCAAGGTATTCCTTCATGCCACCGGGAAATGCAATCAGCTTATCCCGGTGGTTTCTTCTGAATGCAACAGGGTGCCCAGGAAGGCCTCCATGTATCGCCCTTGCTATCTCGTGGTCCTTCAGGAGCCTGTAGGTTCCTTCCATATCATCTGCTTCAATGAGCGGGAGGTCCCCAGGCAGGATAGCGAAGTCATCATCCGATACCGCTTCGATCCCTGTGATGATGCTTGATTTCATCCCCGATGTATATACGGGATTGAATACAGTTCCGGCATCCAGCCCCGAGATAGCATCCTCTACTCTTTCCTTGTCATGCCCAAGCACTACGATCACGCGGTCGGATGCGCTTATCGCCTTCTCGACTGTGACGCGTATTATGGGCTTATCCTGATACAGCAGCATCAGCTTGTTGTCTCCCATCCTCGATGAGAGGCCTGCTGCAAGAACTATGGTTGTCATTTCTATGATTATAACAGGAATATTGTTTCTTTTTCCATGAAGTAATATCCTTCGGGTATGATTGCCACGCTAATCAATTCAATTGCAGTGATTGCAGGTGCTCTTCTCGGCCTTCTCTTCGGAAATAGGATAAAGGATTCATTCAAGGAAATCGTAATGACTTCCGCTGGAGCCGTCACCCTGATCCTCGGAATAGACATGGCCATGAAGGGAGAGTCCGTTATCGCATTGCTGTTTGCGCTCATAATAGGCGGGATGATAGGATCCTCGCTGAGGATCGAGGATGGGATCCTTTCCATAGGCAACAGGTTCGCTAAGGACAGCGATGGGGGATTCGCGAAGGGATTCCTTGATTCCTCCATACTGTTCTGCTCAGGGTCGATGAGCATCATCGGCTCGATAAATGCAGGGACAACAGGGGATTACAGCCTCATTCTGATAAAGAGCATCATGGATGGATTCATGGCGATTGTCTTCGCATCAGCATATGGAAAGGGGGTCCTTCTTTCTTCTGCAGTGGTGTTCGTGTATCAGGGATTCTTCACCATATTCGGAGCATTCCTTGCTCCCCGTCTCGGAGATAGCGGAATAGGCGCTATAGCCGCAGCGGGAGGGTATCTGCTCATAATGCTGGCACTTGGCCTTCTTAAGATGAAATCAATCAAGACAGCTGATTTCCTTCCTGCCCTTGTCCTTGCCCCTATATTCAGCTATCTATTCGCGTTTCTGAACTAGTGTGCTAATTTAATATTCGCTTCTCCCGATTGTCTGCTATAATACTATTGTCAGTAATTTGTTCTGTTGGGGGGGTGAGATAGGATGTCTATCAAATGTCCAGTGTGCGGATATTCGGATGCAGAGCTGCTGTCTGAAGGAAGGAATCTATACAGGTGCCGGAAATGCCGGCATTCATATGCGGATAGGGATGGATCCATCTATCCTCCGATTGTGAAGAAGTTCGAAATGGGGGTTACGGGCTTCTTCTGCGACAAGCTTCATCTTGTGCTTACTGATGCACGCTGGGGGATAGACTGCATGGTCTCCTCCGAGAAGCAGGACAGGACCGTTCTCTTCAATATCGATAACAGTGAATTCAGATGCTTCTGCTCGAAGCTCTTCGATGATCTGCTCATTTCGGATTGGAAGAAGAGCTGGTACAGCATGGGGAACGGATCGTTTGTATCATGGGATATAAACGTCAGCTTCGAGAAGAAGCATACCCTTTCGATCCATGGATGCAACAGCCTTCCTTATTACTGGCAGGAGCTTATGGATCTCGTGAAGCCATACTTCTCAATGATCGATGTGGATATAGCATCATTCTTCCCTTCGGAGCCTCAATAGATTATCCTTCTTCTGAAGGAGAATGACATGAGGAATCCCGATGATAACGCAATGCTCAGAGCTGCTTTGGATAGGATTGCGCTCGATAGCTGCGCAGATTGCGATGATCTGCTTTACCATGCGCTGCTTGCGGCTTCCGATTACGGGAAGAATATCTGGATAAAGGGATCGGTTGAGGACAATGGAAGGAAGTATATTGCCTCATCCATCGATCCGGGAGAGGGTGAGAGAATATCCCTCCACGATGCGATACTTGCCTTTGCAGGCAGGTTCTGCATGTATGATGGCCTTGTCATTGAGAGCATAATCGCAGAGAAGGGCTTCATAGGTGAGCTCATGAATGATATCGATGCCCAGAGAATGGCTGTGACATCGGGGGATATAACGGAATTCGAGGGCGATGCCATAGTGAATGCCGCCAACAATAGCCTTCTCGGCGGAGGCGGAGTCGATGGTGCCATACACAGGAAGGCTGGTCCTGGGCTTGTTGAGGAATGCAGGCTCCTTGGCGGCTGCAGGACGGGGGAGGCGAAGATCACAGGGGGCTACAGCCTGCCTTGCGATTACGTGATCCATACTGTCGGGCCTGTGTACTCGGGCATCAAGGAGGACGATGAGAACCTCGCAAGGTGCTATATGAGCTCGCTTGAGCTTGCTATGGAGAATAACCTCAGGTCCATTGCATTCCCTGCGATTTCGACAGGAGCCTATGGCTTTCCAATGAAAAAGGCGGCCAGGATTGCTCTCATGGCCGTCTCTCTCTTCATGGAAATGAATCCTGATTACCCCATTTCCGTCACATTCGTATGCTTCGGAGATGAAGCCTATGCCTCCTATATGGAGGCACAGTGATTATTTGAGCTTCCTTGCATCCTCGAGGACTGTATCCGTCCTGCTTCTCGATACCTTGCATGGCTTGACATGCCAGATCTCGTCCGCATACTGCTGGATGGTTCTGTCTGAGGAGAACTTTGCGGAGGAAGCGATGTTGATCACTGCCTTCCTGTTCCATTCAGCGCTGTTGTCCCTGTAAAGCGCAGTAGCCTTGTCGTGCTCATCGTGGTACATCCTGAGGTCTGCGAATAGGAAGTACCTGTCGCCGTAATCGAAGAGCGACCTTCTGATAGGCTCGAAGATCTCAGGTTCATTGATGTTGAAGTAGTCGGATCCGATAAGCTCGACCATAGATGCGATCTCAGGGTCGGAATATGCCCAGTCAAGAGGCCTGTAGCCGCTGTTCCTGAGGGCCGCGATCTCCTCCTCTGTGTGCCCGAAGATGAAGATGTTGTCCCTTCCGACTTCCTCTGCGATCTCGACGTTGGCACCGTCAAGCGTACCTAGAGTGAGAGCGCCGTTGATCATGAACTTCATGTTTCCTGTTCCAGAGGCCTCTGTTCCAGCCGTTGAGATCTGCTCGGAGATGTTCGTTGCAGGGATGATGTTCTCTGCCATCGTTACCCTGTAGTCAGGCATGAAGTGCACAGCAAGCA
>JAXFQZ010000092.1:0-13746 GCA_034178685.1 Candidatus Ornithospirochaeta sp.
ACACAATCTCCTGTTTTTCCTTTACTGTTTTGGTACCGATCAATCTGTCACCATAATAGAATGAGACAGTCATTTCCTTTCCACAGGAAACGAAGAGAAGCAGCATTGACAACGTGAATGCAGCTAGCAGATATCCTTTTCTCATTTCAGATCCCCCCAGATATGCTTAATGAGTATTCTTTGATTGAATATGTTTATGAGAATCCTAATTCATGGAGCCTGCGATATCAATACTATGCCTGCATCCAGGGAAAAAAGTCTGTTACTTCAGATATGATAACGAAGTGACACTTAAGGTACGGCCTTGGAAGGAATGCAGGGGAATAAGAACACGGTGAAATAATGAATCAAAACCATCAACTTACAGGCTAATTCTGTGAACTTCTGTATTATATTGGATATATGGATGTACTGGTATTGGGGACAGGTTCAAGCGGCGCAGGATGGCAGGCAGCTGAATACTACATCGAAATCGGATGCAGGGTATACATTGTCAGGATGAAGGATGAGGAGAAAAAGCCAATGGGTGCGATACTCATCTCGAAGGGCGCTGTCTTCATCGACAGAAGCCAGGCAATCGAATACGCATCGAAGGTGGATCTTGTCGTGAAGATCCCCAATGTGCCTGTGCCCTTCCCCGTATCAAAGGCTGCCAGGAGAATCACAAACGATATCGCGGCGCTTATGCAGTCAGATAGCACAAGGAATATACGCAAGATCATAATAGCAGGAGGAAAGGGAAAGACAAACACTGCATCTGCCCTCGTTGCAGGCCTGAACAGACTAGGAATCAGGACAGCTCTATGCGGGGGATTGGGATTATCTGCATTCCATCTTCTATCGGCTATCGGGAATGATGGGAAGAAGTACGATGCAATCGTCATGGAGCTCTCCAACTGGCAGATAAGCGATACCTATGACTCATTATCATACCCTGTGCCCTTCATAGATATCGTCGCCATCACGGATGATCTGATGCCTTCCCTGGAGAAGCTTGTAAGCAAATCCCAGAACCAATACCAGATACTCACTCCGTTTGTAGGCAAGCTGATCGTCAACAGGAAGGAGCTGATGAGCCTGATCCGCTCCTCTGTTATCGACAGAAGGAAGATCAAGGCCTTCCCTTCGCTTTCGAATCCCTGCAAGAAGACAGCCGCGCTCGAGCTTGCATGGGAATGCATGAGATCATATGGATGCAGGAAGAAGGATATCGAGAAGGCCTTATCCGGATACAAAGGCATACCGCATAGATCGGAGATGGTCAAGGATATCAACGGCATCTCATTCATAAACGACAGCGCATCTGTCATCCCCTCCTCTGTCACCTTCTCTCTGAGCACCATGAGAGGAGTACCTGTTCATCTGATAATCGGAGGAGATGAAGCATCCAGGAATAATCTGAGCGGCTTTGAGGAGACGCTCAACGAGCCTGTTTCCATCACTCTTCTCAAGGGTGCTTTCTCAGATAGGATCAGGGAAATCCTGGACAGCTGCACTATCCCCTACTCTGGTCCATTCGACCTCCACGATGCAGTCATCTCAGCATACTCCAAGGCGCTTGGACACAAGGGCTCGCGGAGCCGCCTTGAAATAGTGCTATTCTGTCCAGGAGCATACCCTGACTGCTCCTTCGGCAATGAATACGAAAGAGGCGATGCCTTCAAGGCAGAGGTCGCTAGATTATAAGAAAAGCGGTCTTTCGACCGCCTAAATCAGCCAACGTTTCCGTTGGTGTACTTACTGACCTTGAGGAATGATCCATCCTTTCCGATCTTCTTTCCATCGATAGTCACATAGCCATCGACTGTGTGCATAGGGATCTGGAAGAAGTGATCTGCCTTGAGATATGTAGTGATCTTCTCCGTCTCTGGCTGACCCTCGTATTCAAGGACTGTCCCTGGCTGGATATCATCTGCGAAGATGACCTCGCATGTCGAGTGCGAATCATCATCCGGAGCAGATGCTGCAAGAAGCATGCCATTGCTCTTGACGCCCCTGAAGTTTGCTGGCTTGAGGTTTGAGACAAGCACTATGTTATGCCCAAGAAGCTCCTCTGCCTTGTAGTATGGGACGATTGACGAAACGATCTGCCTAGGATTCTCCTCTCCGCAGTCAAGCTTGAGTATGTAAAGCTTATCGCCTTCCGGGTGCTTTTCGCACTCAACTACCTTCGATACCTTCAGGATCACCTTCTTGGCAAAGGAATCGAGAAGACTCAGTTCTTCATTCATTTTATTTTCCTCTTTGCTGTTCTTTTTCTCTTCTTTCTTATTCTCGCGCTCTTCTCTCTCCTGCTGGGAACCGGAATAGCGCTCCTTCAGTTCATCTATCAGCTTATCCTCGAGCTTGGTAAATAGCAGTGATACCTCACCGACCTCGATTGCGCCCTCGAATGCTCCTACCTCATCCCACCTGGAGCCTGACTTGCCAACGAAAGACAGGATCTTCTCTCCTGTGGATGGCATGTATGGCTCGATCATGATCGCCAGGTCCCTGATGAGGTAAAGCAGGGTTCTCAGGAGCTTCTCAGCCTTCTCTGGATCCTCCGTCCTCATCTTCCATGGCTCACCTGCCTGGAATGCCCTGTTGCCGATATCGGAAAGCTCGAAGACAGCCCTTATAGCATCCCTCTCATCAGCACGCTCGAGCATCTCCGTGATTTCCTTCTCCTTGGCGATGATGGATGATACAAGCTCTTCATCAAGTTCTCCCTCTCCCAGGGATCCATTGTAGAATCTCCTTACAAATGTAAGCGTCCTGTTGACGAGGTTTGAGAGATTCCCGATCAGCTCCTTGTTCACCTTCTCCTGGAAATCCTTCCATGTGAATGTGAAATCGCTCTTCTCAGGGCGGTTGTAGAACATATAGAAACGCCATACATCAGCAGGAATGCCTGTATTCTCAACATCATTGCCGAATATTCCGATTCCCCTGCTCTTAGAGAACTTTCCTCCCTCATAGTTGAGGTACTCGGTAGAGGACATATGATGGAGCATTGTCCATTTCTCATCAGTCGCAAGAAGAGTAGATGGGAAAATGACTGTATGGAATGGAATGTTGTCCTTTCCGATGAACTGGAAGAGCTCTGTGTTCTCAGGATCCTTCCACCAGTACTCCCAGTTCTCCGTAGCATTGGCTGTAATCGAAATATATCCGATAGGAGCATCGAACCAGACATAGAAGACCTTGTCCTCGAAGCCCGGCTTAGGAACAGGAATACCCCACTTGAGGTCCCTTGTGATGCACCTCTCCTGCAATCCATCGCGGATCCATGAGTTAGTGATCTGTATTGCGTTCTTAGCCCAGAAGCCCTCCTGGGATGCCTTATCCATCCAATCCCTGAGAAGCGGAAGCGCCTTCGGAAGATCGAGGTACAGGTGCTTTGTGCTCCTAAGCTCTGGAGTGGATCCGCATACAGAGCACTTCGGCTCTATGAGCTCTGTTGGATCGAGAAGGGTGCCGCAGCTGTCGCACTGATCTCCCCTGGCACCCTCGCTGTGGCAGTGAGGGCATGTTCCTGAGACATATCTATCTGCAAGGAACCTATGGCAATTAGGACAGTACAGCTGGGTGCTCTCGCGCTCGGTTATGTATCCGCGCTTATCAACCTCATTGAAGATCGACTGCACTATCTCAGTCTGCTTTGGAGTTGAAGTCCTTCCGAAATAGTCGAAATCGATATTGAACCACCTGTAGATGGCTTTATGGATCTCATGGTAGCGATCGCAGAGCTCACGGGGGCTTACTCCTTCCTGAAGAGCCCTTGTCTCGCTTGCGGTTCCATATTCATCGGTACCGCAGATATACATCGTTTCATAGCCCCTGAGGCGGCAGAAGCGAGCAAAAACATCTGCAGACAGAACCTGCGTAAGGTTACCTAGATGCGGAATATTGTTCACATAAGGCAAAGCTGATGTAATAAGTCTTTTCTTCATACAGCCTAGTATAGGAAAAAGCAGAGGATGAAGCAACGATAAGAGGGCAATATTTGCTATTGGCATCAATTCACGTTATCGGGTTTTATACTTATACTATCTACTATGGACGAACAGAATAACAACTACCAGCCAAGGCCAAGGGGCATAAGGCTATCTCCTAAGCTGGTTATATCGATCATCGTTATAATCCTTGCCGCCTTGATCCTGATGACCTCGTTCTTCGTAGTCGACCAGACCGAGAATGCGGTCGTCCTGAGATTCGGCAGATACGTAAGGACAGTAGGTCCTGGTCTGCAGTTCAAGCTCCCGCTTGGAATCGAGAAAAACTACAACATCCCAACGGAGAAGGTGCAGACACTTACATTCGGCTACAGGTCCACCGATCCATCAGGCACCTCGCTTGCCAATGCAAGAAGCTACACAGCTGAATCGACGATGCTTACAGGAGACCTGAACATAGTAGATGTCGAGTGGATCGTGCAATACAGGATCAAGGATCCGAAAGCATGGCTCTTCAACGTGAAGGAGAAGGAGACGACAATAAGGGATATCTCGCAGTCCGTAATGAACCAGGAGGTCGGAGACCTGCCCATCCTTGCCGTGATGACAAGCCAGAGGACGCAGATAGAATATGATGCGCAGATAGCAATGCAGAAGATCTTCGATAGATACAACCTCGGAATCGAGATCGTCACAGTCAAGCTCCAGAACATCGTCCCGCCTAAGGGAGATGTGCAGGATGCGTTCGAGGATGTCAATAAGGCGATCCAGGATATGAACAGGCTGATCAACGAAGGAAAGCAGTATTACAACCAGGAGATTCCTTCTGCCCAGGGAGAGGCTGACATGATCATCTCCCAGGCAAATGGATATGCGGCAGAGAGGGTCAACAAGGCAAAGGGCGATACAGCAAGGTTCAATGCGGTCCTGAGCGAATATGAGAAGGAGAAGGATATAACATCAATGCGTCTGTATATCGAGACCATGGATGAGATCCTTTCCACGAACCAGGATAAAATCACGCTCATAGACAGGAACATCGAAGGCTATCTGCCTGTACAGAGAATCGGAGGTGGGGTATGAAGAAGGTATGGACAGCATTGATTGTCATAGCGGCACTGGTTATCGTATTCATCCTCCTAGGGCCATTCTATAAGCTGCAGGAAGGGGAGCAGGCTGTTGTAACGCGCTTCGGGAAGATCGTAGCTACATCCAATACATCCGGTCTGAAATTCAAGATGCCAGTGATAGACAACGTCGTGAAGTACCCGAAGATGATACTCTCATGGGATGGGGATGCCCAGAGGATCCCTACAAAGGAGAACCAGTTCATATGGGTTGATGCAACAGCAAGGTGGAGAATCGACGATCCTTCTGTATTCTACGCTACAGTCAATACAATCGAGGGAGGAATAGCAAGGCTCAACGACGTGCTGGACTCCACTATCAGGACGATCATCTCCGAGAACTACCTCAATGAGGCTGTGAGATCCTCCAATAGGATCAACACGATCTCAACAGAGGAGGAAATCGAGGAGCTGGAGAATCCCGAGGATCAGGAAACGCTCAGATCCCTGACGAAGACCAATTCGAAGCAGGAGACGATAAAGGTCGGAAGAGAGGGACTCTCGAACCTGATGCTTGAAGCCGCACAGCCTCTCACAAGGGCATATGGCATTGAGCTAGAGGATATAATAATAAGGCAGATCAGGTACTCGGATGACCTTACTCAGAGCGTATACACCAGGATGATCAAGGAAAGGAACCAGATAGCAGAGGCATACAGGTCATTCGGAAGAGGACAGCTTTACTCCTGGCAGGGAAAGACAGAGAACGACAAGAAGTCCATTCTTTCCCAGGCATATGCAGAGAGCGAGGCGATCAAGGGAAAGGCAGATGCGGAGGCGGCAGAGATCTACAGCAGCGCATATGGAGCAGACCCTGAGTTCTTCAGGCTATGGACGACTCTCGAAAGCTACAGGAATACGATTCCTGGCCTGAACAAGGTTCTCTCAACTGATATGAAGTACTTCGATTATGTCTATGGAATATAGAATAAGGAAGGAAGAATACCCTTCCCTTCTCGATGTCCTTGATAAAGACAGGTACTCCAACCTCTTCTTCATCAATGACATAATCAGATACGGCGATACAGATGATATTGCAGCGTATAGGGTCACTGATACCCTATACGCTCTCTCTTTCAGGGAGACATCCATGCTTCTATACAGCACTGGCGGATACAGCAAGGATGATGCCATATCCTTTCTTTCACGCCATAGCTGGAAAGCCCTGATGGGTCCGGAAGATACTCTGAAGGCTCTTGAGGATTCATTCAATACTGAGAACAGCTACAGGAAGATGCTCAAGGCAGATACCCAGTGCTTCAGGAAGAAGCCAAGGGATGAGAGGCTCAGGGTTCTCAATACCAGGAAGGACTACAAGGAGCTCATGATGATGTATAGGAAGGTAGCCTCATTCAGGAATGACTTTCCTGCATCGGAGGACGATCTTGCTATCGATAGATTCATGTCTGAGGATTATCCCTTTGCAGCAGTGGGACTTGCAGAGGACGGAAGAATCAGATCGGGCGCATACCTATCCGCGGCTTCAAGAAGATGCGCGATGATCGTAGGCGTCGCAACCGAGCCAGGATATGAAGGCAGGGGCTTCGCATCCAGCGTTGTATCAGAGCTGCTCGATATCGCGCTCAATCAGTTCGGTCTTGAGTACATATGCCTCTGGTATTCCACAGAAAGGGCTCACAGGGTATACTCGAAGCTAGGCTTCATGCCAGTCTCCGATTACGCATACTTCAAGAGGAAGGAAAAATGAAATACGTCAGATACATTAAGGATGATGGTGTTGCCTACGGCATACTCGAAGGCAATAAGATCAAGGAGCTCAGGGGTTCTTTTCTTGAAACAGCAGAGATGACAGGAAACGAAGCCAGCCTTGACAGTGTTACGCTTCTCTCCCCTGTCGACTTCTCGAAGGCAGTATGCATAGGCCTTAACTACCGCGACCATGCAGAGGAATTCGAGCTTCCTATCCCGGAATCCCCGGTTGTATTCCTCAAGCCATCCACATCCGCTATCGGGCACGAAGGCAGGATCATCTATCCGGAGATCTGCCATAGGCTTGATTACGAAGCAGAGCTTGCTGTCGTTATCAGGAAACCATGCAGATTCGTGAAGCAGGAGGATGCTTCTGACTACATCCTCGGATACACGATTGCCAACGATGTGACAGCAAGGGATCTGCAGCCGAAGAACGGACAGTGGACAATCGCGAAATCATTCGACACGTTCATGCCTCTCGGCCCATATATCTCAGATGAGGTCGATCCATCAGACCTGATGATCACAAGCAGAGTAAACGGAGAGACAAAGCAGAAATCGAACACATCGAATCTGATATTCAATGTACCTTACCTTGTATCATATCTTTCGCAGATCATGACTCTCCTGCCAGGGGATGTGATCAGCACAGGTACCCCTGGAGGGATCTCGGGAATGAACGTCGGGGATGTAGTCGAGATAGAGATAGAAGGACTAGGTATCCTGAGAAACACCATTTCAAGGTGAATCAGGATTTTCCAAGCCCCTTGAACATTCTCCTCTTGTACTCCTCAACGCCATTCTGATCGAATGGGTTGATCCCAAGCACCCTGCCTGATAGATAGCAGAGCCTCATGAAGTACATCATCAGATAGCCAAGATTGAATTCGTCAATCCTCTCTATTTCAAGCACATTCACAGGAAGCACCGATGAATGTGCTTTTATTGTCGCATCCTCTGCAACCTTGTTTATATCCTCAAGCGTCTTTCCATCAAGGTACCTGAACCCATCCTCAATATCAGTCATAGGCACAGGATACCTGCTCTCTCCATCAGAGACCTTGATGAATGTCTCTATTATCGTCTTGCTTCCCTCCTGGATGAACTGCCCTATGGAGTGGAGATCCTCGCTGAAGGAGCCAGCAACAGGGAAGAGGGCCTTTCCCTCCTTTCCCTCGCTCTCAGCCATCAGCTGAGTCCACCATCTTGAGAACCTATAGAGCCTTGGCTCGAAGAAGCTGAGCATCTCCATGGAGAAGCCTTTCATGTAGCTTTCATATCGCATCGATGCATAATCGATGATCATCGATGGATCTGATGCAATATCATCCGATGCCTTAATAGCGCCCGATGCAAAAGCGTGGATATCGAGGCCGCTTGCAGCAATCGGGAAAAGACCTACAGGAGAGAGCACTGAATACCTTCCTCCGATATCGGACGGGAAATCAAGCCATGTCCAGCCGTTATCGATGCATAGCTTCTCAAGCTCGCTTCCTCTTGTTCCTGTGACAAAGACCCTATGCGAATAACCATTGCCGTACTTCTTTTCCAAAAGCTTTCTGAAAAGACGGAATGTCACTCCTGGCTCAAGCGTCTGGAAGTTCTTCGCAATCACATCAATGGAGAAATCCCTATCCCCTATCTCGCTGACAACATGCTCGAATTCATAGGAAGAGAGAGTGTTGCCAGCCCATATGATATCAACGCCTTTATCAGAATGGATGGAGTCAATCAAAGCCCTAGCTCCTTGATTGGATCCACCGATTCCGATTACGACAAGCACTGACGAATGGGAGGAAAGACCTGATGCAAGCTCATCAAGCCTGCTTAGAACACGATCGCCTGCCCATTTCCCAGGATCGAACCAGCCAAGACTATCCCTGAACTCATCCTCTCCTTCCATGATTCTCCTGTAAGCTTCCTCAGCTTTCAAACATGATCCATGATCTGCAATGCTTATCTTCATCAGCTGCTCCTTTTGAAAATTATAGGCAAAAAGAATAATTCTTAACAATAGCTATTGCATCAATCATGCATTCTGTGCTATTTTTCATATGTTATCGGCGAGATAGCTCAGTAGGTAGAGCAAACGGCTCATATCCGTTCGGTCGGGGGTCCGAATCCCTCTCTCGCTATCCTTTAAGTCAGAATTTGATACAATCAGGTTCTGACTTTTTTATTTCTTAATCTGAAAAGACATATCACCTACCCTTCTGAAACGTATAGTAACAGTAACAAGGAAAAATCATTGATTTCACTGATGCCCTGCCTGCAAAACGTAACCGAGTATCAAATCCTCAAAACATTCTGTAACATTATATCGGGCAATTCCGTATCTGAGTTCAATGAGTTCCGTAACAGGGGTTCGGCGTTTCGTAACAAGGGTATAGATTTTTGTAACATGGGCTCGGGATTCCGTAACGGAGTTTATTTCCTTGGCTTTTTCAGCCTTTTTTTTTAGAAGTAGTGTGAAGCCCCAGGATTTATCCGCTGTCCCTCACATACAAATTTTTCTCAATCATATTTTTTCGTTTATCTGCTGGTTTTGCTTTGGATTTATGGAAAATGAAATTCCGTGCTTGACAATAAATCAAACCAACCAATCGAAGAATATTGACTCTTCTTCCTTGCCTTTGAGCATATTGATCATCTTTTCAGCGGTGACCATGCCCAGTTCTTCCTTTCTGTGTCCTATGGAATAGACTGAATCAGGGGCTAGAAGGCAGAGGCGGCTCTGGTCGAAGCTAGCTATTCGAGGGAGTGGTAACTTATTCTCCCTAAAGTGATTAATGATATATAGGGCAACTTGGTCATTATAGCATACTATTCCATCTGGCTCTTCGAATCCTTTGATGAGAGGAAGAGAGAATCTACTCTCACTCTGCAAATCTTCTGTGGTATACCACCTGACAAATGCAGATTCAAGGCTAATGGATGAATCCAAGAGTCCCTCGCAGAACCCCTTATATCTCAAGAGACCCTGTCTATCATCAGCCTTAAAGATACCGCCGAATGTCTTGCACCCCATATCTATAAGCTTCTTTATACATTGATATCCACCTTCCCTCTCCTTCATGCCTACAGTTACCTTATCCAATAGCTCCGGGTAAGAACAATGGAGGAAGATATAAGGTATTCCTAGTTTATCCAGCTCCTTATATAGCTCGATATTGGGATTAGGGAATCCTGTCTTAGTACCCTCTACAATGAGACCATCTATGTCTCCATCATTTATGATCCTCTGTAATATCTTTCTCTCTACTTCAACCCTATTACTTGTAGCAACGATATTTACACTGATTCCATTAGATGAGAGCTTATTCTCTATACCTCTGATGATGGAGGGGAATATATAATCACTGATGTATGTACACATAACAGTTACTCGTGGAGTACTGTTCACTTTCTTTCTTTTAGAAGTAGATGGGTTTGAAATATATGTGCCGCTTCCCTGAATCTGATATAGATAACCTTCATTCTTTAGGCATGCTATGGCCTGTCTTATGGTCTGCCTGCTTACAGAGAATCTTGAAACAAGCTCATGCTCGGTAGGAATCTTTCCTTCCTTCTCATATACGCCTCCAATAATCTCCTTCTTCAAAGCCTCAGATATTTCAAGATACTTGGCCATTTTGCCCCCCTTTCCTTTTACATATGTTATTACAGATTTTCTTTTTTTTCTCCTAAAATAGACAAATTGGGGGACAACTCCCCCAATTTGATCAATCAGTTATTTGATTAATAGATGCCCCAGAATGCAGCTCTCTCATTATTTCCATACCACATAAACTGGTGAGAAATATATCCTGCGCAACGCCAAGCGATAAGGATGGCTACAAAGAATGCACCAAGCCATGGGCTTCCTGTCAACTTGTACAATTTTCTATAGAGATAGTTACAAATTGGAACAAGAGGAATAAGAGACAGAATACACTGAATGTGAAGAACATCACCGTTATTTACACCAGAATATGTGTATACATAGGCAATAACAATCAACAATACCATTCCGAGAGATGTAAATACTACGTTGAGCAAAGTATCAACAGAGTCATTTACTCCCTTAAATGAAACCATGTTATTTAATGTACTGATTATAAGGGTGCAAGGAAGTATGATGATAAAGTACCTAGCCATTCTTCCAAAACTATATCCTTTCATTAATTCAAATGCACCATCTATCATTAGGAATCTTGAATCAAAGAAGGTGTTGATGAATACTGCTGTTGTATAACAAGCAATAAAGAGAACAACTGCAATAAACAGACTCTTAAAGATGTTCAGTACACCACCACAGCCAAGCCTCATTTCCTTTACAGATGAAAGGCTCTGGTTGTTTTTCTTCTTTCCGATTAATCCTAACAGTAAGTAGAGAACTAATCCTACACCTGCAGTCAAACCTAGCATAAAGAATGTTCTCATTTGACCAGGTTCCCATGGAAGCCAAAGCGACATAGTTTTATTAGAAGCTACAAAGCTCTGATCTGCCATTTGTGCACCATAAGCACCAGCAAAACCTGCAATTGTTGTAGCAATTAAATATAGCATGAAGTTCATTCCCTTCAGCTCCATTCTTGCTTCAGGAAGCTTGTTTTTACAAGTGTTAAATATTGTTGTACTAAGTATTAATGATGCGATTGAAATAACTGCACCAATCATTGCAACAAATGAAAGGGTTGTCATTATTAACGCACTATACCCTACTACACAGTTTTTGCTATCAATCGGTTTAGTAGCAGGATCAGTCAACTCACCATTATTCCATCCCATTGTTTGACAATAGAATTCTACTGCCTCGCTTACAGCTGTCCAGCTCCACAAGTTTCCGTTATGCATTGTAACTGGGCTTAAGAACAATCTAGCTGTTCCTTTTTCGCAAGCTTCTTTCAATGACTTGGAATTGTTTATTGTGGTGTCAAAACAATCTCCTATTTTTGTAGATTCTGCTGATGGATCATGAATATAGTCACAGATATCATACCAATTATTCCTTTCAACGCCAGATGAAACATGGAATATCTTCTTATATTGATCTGTTTCTCCCAAATAATAACTACCTGTTTTTCCTGATAATTCATGAGTACCTAAGCCTATGAGGAGATTCATTTGAGGATCTCTTATCACAGTATAACCAGCAACATTGGCCTTTACTCCATATGCTCTTTCTGTTAATCTGGCAGCCTTGAGATACTTGCTTACTATATCTTCCTGTTCAGCTTTCTTTTCAAGATATCTACCGTAATCAACATCATTTAGCTTTGCCCTTGCTACCTCATCTGCATCCTGAAGGATTTCATCTTCAGCAAATTCAATACCAAAATCATCATGGAGCACATTGATAAGTCTGTCATTAAGAGTTAGATTCTGCCCATAATAAGAGACCATTTTTGTAAACAAATGTCTTCCAGTAGAATGTGCCCACGCAGAAATTCTTGTTGGATCAACAAACTCTAAAGAAAGTGCATATTGATAAGCATCCCATACACCCATTGTAGCACCACGATTATAACTTCCACCATTCATACCCGTAGTACCATCTTCAAGGATATTAGGTTGATCAGATAATCCTGCTCCGTAAGCACTGATATTGAGAACAACAAATCCTCTTCTTGCAAGTTCCCAAGCCATCATGCTATCTGCAGCAAGGCTTTCTGAACCTCCATGTGTCATCAACACACATGGATAAGACATGGTGCTGTCAGCATTGCTTGGACGATATAGTTCCATGTGTAAATCACCGCCTCTTACATCAAGTACTACATCAGTTACCTCAATGCTATGATTCTTTGTAATGATCATGTTAGCTAACCAGCTAAAAACAAAAACCAGAATTAAGAATAGACACAATAACCTAAAACTACCCTTGGTAGTCTTTAAGCTAAGAAACTTCTCCGATTTTTCCATAAGTCCTCCTGTTTTTATACATTATCTTAAAGTATAATTGGTATTTGTAAAGACATTTCTTCTTTCTTTTAATAACCAATTTTGATTATTGTACAAATATTGAGAAAATATAGAAAAATCATTTTCTATATTATTTTCTAATATAATATAAACTATCCGAAGAATCTTATCAAAATTATTTCCGCAACAATGAAGTACTATTTTGATATATATTAAAGTATTACTTTCTTATTTTTATGAAAAGTGCATTAAATAGTATTCTACTATCTTTATGTATTTATGTTTTCGCGACGCATTCAAATTTTTTCTAACATACAATAAAACCAAATAAATATTTGTACGTATTCATCATAAACGACGTCTTAATGACTTGATTTTGTAAATACAAATGTTAATATAACGAATATGGTTGAACAGAAAAACAATATCTATATTGGAATCGAGCTTGGATCCACAAGGATAAAGACAGTAGCCATAGACGACAATAACCGAGTTTTGGCTTCAGGCTCCTTTGTTTGGGAAAACAAACTCATAGATGGAATCTGGACCTATGGCATGGATGAAGTAAAGGCAGGTCTCAAAGCCTCCTACAATGCCTTAAAGAGAGATTACAAAGAAAAGACAGGAAATAGCCTAAACTCTCCCTCCGCCATAGGAATCTCTGCAATGATGCACGGGTATATAGCACTTGACGAGGATGACAATCTCCTTGTTCCGTTCAGAACCTGGAGAAATACAATCACAGAAGAGGCCGCCTCTAAGCTCTCTGATCTCTTTGACTTCAATATCCCCCAGCGTTGGACAATTGCACACTTATATGAAGCAATGCTAAAGGGAGAAGAACACCTGAAGAGAGTGAAGAAAGTATTCACCCTCTCCTCCTACGTTCACTATCTCCTGACAGGTGAAAATGTAATAGGAATCGGCGACGCTTCGGGCATGTTCCCTATAGATAGCTCTACTTATGACTGGAATAAAGAGTATTCAACTCTCTTTGAAAAAATCTCCAAGGACATGGGTTATGACTTCTCCCTCTCCTCACTCTTTCCAAGAGTATTGAGGGC
>JAXFQZ010000115.1:0-4476 GCA_034178685.1 Candidatus Ornithospirochaeta sp.
ATCACATCAGCTGAGGCAGAAGCAGTGACACTGCCTATAGCACCCGATCCTATCGTGATCTCGTATTTTGCAATGCCTGAGCCTCTTATTCTCAGCAAGCTCTCAGGCTATGCCGATATGGAGAGCCATAAGAGGGCAGAGCAGGCAACAGGCGTGCGCATCAAGTGGAGGGAGGAGTCCTATACAGATCCTAAGCAGAAGATGAACCTCATGTTCAGCACCGGTGAGACAGAGGATCTGATCTGGGATGTTGACGTCCATGCTGCAGGAGGCGCTCAGAAAATGCTCGATGAGGGGCTGATCATCCCTCTGAACAAGTATATTGAGCTCTATGCCCCTAACCTGAAGAGGATCCTGCTTGAGGATCCAAGGGTGCTTGCCCAGATCTCAACGGATGATGGAAGGATCTTCATGTTCCCTGAGATCAGGTATGACCAGGTCACTCGCTCGAATTCCGGTTTCATGATCAGGAAGGACTGGCTTGATAGGGCAGGGCTTGATGTGCCTGAGACCATCGAGGAGTGGTACACGGCTCTCAAGACATTCCAGGAAATGGACATGAACGGAAACGGCAAGAAGGATGAGACCTTCATCGGATTCGGAAAGGACAAGCCAAGCCAGTCCATTACCAACTTCTCTACGGCCTTCGGCGTGATCACTGAGTTCTATATCGATAACGGCAAGGTGAAGTTCGGAGACTATGAGGATGCATGGAAGGATTACCTTGCGGAGATGAACAAGTGGTATAGGGAAGGACTCATCGATCCTGAGTTCAGCACCCTGAATTCCACGACATTCAACTCGAAGATGACCAATGACACAGGAAGCGCATGCTATGGTTCGCTTTCTGGCAACTTCGGCACATTCATAAGAGCACGCATGGGCTCTGGCTACGATCTTGCAGCCGCTCCTTTCGTGAAGGCACCGGATGGAAAGAGCTATGCTACAGTCAATGCATATGCAAAGCTCGTTCCTCATGGAACATCTATCTCGGCAACCAATAAGTATCCTATCGAAAGCGTGAAGTGGCTTGATTGGCACTACAGCGAAGAAGGCAATACCAACTACAACTGGGGAGTCGAGGGCGAGACCTTCACAGTAGTCGATGGAAAGAAGCAGTTCACATCCCTGATCACCGCTAACCCTGATGGACTATCCATCGATGAGGCAATCGCGAAGTACGCAGGCGGAACGCTTACTCAGATGCCGGTAATCAACGATGTTGAAGTATTCAGGCAGGTGAAGACAGTGCTTCCTCAGCAGAAGAATGCTTCCGATGTATGGTCGAGCTGCGACCTGTCGATGATCATGCCATCCTTGTTCTTCCCGGAGGAAGAGGTCCAGCGCAATGCTAATATCCTGAGCGAGGTTAAGACGTACTGCGCAGAGATGTTCAACAAGTACATCATGGGAATCGAGCCGCTTTCATCATTCGAGAAGTACCAGGAGAGGCTGAAGCTCATGGGAATCGAAGAGGTTCTCGATAGCTATCAGAGGGCTTACGACAGGTACCTTGAGAAGTACGGCAAGTAGGAATATGCATGGATAGCCCTGCAAAGGGCTATCCATAATGTATTTATATATGAATTTGATTCATAATGATGAATTTTCTTTGATGGATTCGCCAAATAGAGCTTATACTACCATTGGGAGAGATGGCATAGCGCAATATGGGAAGGAATAGGCATCAAGGAATCAATCTATTCTATAAGATCTTCATTTTCTTCATGGCAATAGGCATCCTGCTTGTCAGCATTGGATGCTTTGGCTATGTATACTACATACATCGCTATAGCACGCTGGCTGAGGAGCGGAACGAGGAATACATCAACAACGCTATTCTGCAGATGGACTCCCGTCTCTCGTCTGTCGATAGGATAGGAAAGCAGATTGCGGCCCTGGCTCAGAGGACAGACCTTCTGTATGCAAGATCCATAGAGGGAGACGTGTCATTCTACTATGAGGCGAAGAACTTTCTGTATCTCCTGAATCTCTATTCGGATATGACGCCGATGATAGGCAACAGCTATGTCTATTTCTCGGAGCCTGGCATACTTATGACCGATGATGGCATGATCAGCTCAAGCTACAGCCATATTTTCCCATCTGATTTCTCATCGATATATGAGGATGAGAAGGACAAAGGCTATGTTGTATTCTCCAGGTCACCTGAAACCGGCATGTGCTATTACTATGCGCCTCTTTCATCATCAAGCTACAATCCAGGATGCGTGATCCTGATCCTGGATCCGGAATCACTTTCATCGATGGTCGACAGCATACTGGCCATCAAAGGAACGGAGCTTTACGTAAAGCACTCCTCCTCTGATGGTTTCCTCATCTCAGAGGGCGTCATACTCCCCAGGGAGTATGCAGGTCCTATCGGATTGGGCAAGAGCACGATAAGAACTGATAGGAAGAGCTACACAGCACTCAGGACATGCTCCTCCGACCGCAACTGGGAATACACTGTGCTAATAGACAAGGCGCTCTTCACATCCAGCATCTATACGATAAGCGCTATAGCCATAGCATTGATCGTCTCGCAGCTTGCGGCATCCGTCATTCTCGCATATTCCTTCTCCAAGCGTACCTATTCCCCTATTGCAAGGCTCCGGGAGGAGCTCGGGTCCATACTGGATGAGAGCGGGAGCGAATACGGGCATGGCGAGGATATCGCGCTGATCGAGAACCAGACCAGGAGGCTTTTCAGCGAATACCATGAGGCAATCAGGAGACTTGACCAGTCGGAGGGCATCATTGCAGCCTCTGTCACGAGAAGGCTCCTTAATGGACTGGATGATGATGCGCTCAGAAAGGAAGCAGATCGCCTTGGGCTATTCAGCAAGGATGCATTCCTGTGTATTGCCCTGATGATCCGTGAAAGCGGAAGCGGAGAGGAGGATTCCAGGCGCCAGGCCGGAAGGATGCTTTTAATGGATATCCTCGGCAACAGGCTCAGGGATATCAATGCCGCACCTGCGATAGTCGACTTCGATTATGATACTGTGATAGTGGTTCTGAATGACGATGAGATAAATGCAGATTCCGTCGCTGCGTTCATGGCAGATCTGCAGTCATTCCTCCATGCAAGCTTCTCGATGGTTGCCGATATAGGCATAAGCTCTGTGAAGAATGGTATGGATAGCCTCTTTCTATGCTGCAATGAGGCGCTGCGTGCGCTTGACTCATCCTATGCCTATTCCGATACAGGAGTATATGTCTTCGATAGCAATCAGGATAGGGATACGATGCTCGAGTATCCGATAGATATCGAGGATCAGATCATGAACGCCGCCAAGGTAAGCAATTACGGCAGGATAGAGCACATGATCGACTCGGTTCTTGAGATAAATGCAAGCAAGCTAAGGGAGAAGGATCCGAGGTTCCTCCGATTCTTCGTGATAAACATGACCAATACGATCATAAGATGCATGCAGGAAATATCCATTCCCGATAGCTTAGTATGCAGCGACAGGCTGATGAGCATCATCGAGAGCAGGAACTTCAATGATGCGATCCAGGAGATAAAGGGGATATACGGGGATATTTGCTCTTACAATGAGAAAAAGAAGAAAAGCCACAATGACAGGCTCATCGAGGATGTACTGGAGCATATCAGGGCAAACTACTCTGATTCCTCATTGAGCCTTGTATCGATTGCCGATCGGTTCGGCATCAATCCTACATATCTCTCGGTCTTCTTCAAGGAGCAGGTCGGAGACACATACATAAACTATCTGACGAGCCTGCGCCTGGAAAGGAGCCTTGAGCTTCTTGAATCCACCGATAGGTCGATATCGGCAATCGCGAATGATGTCGGATATCTCTCGAGCGGCGTATTCATAAGAGTGTTCAAGAAAAGGTATTCGATAAGCCCTGGTGCATACAGGACTGCCATGAAAGGGAAAAGGGATGAAGAAAAGACTACTTAAGCTGGATAGGAACAGAGTAAGAAGAAACTACCAGGGTGGAAGGAACCTTGATAGGGTGCAGGGGATGCAGTCTTCAGGAGATATGCCTGAGGAGTGGATTGCATCCCTTGTGGAGGCAAGGAACCCAGGGCTGGAGGAGATTCCGGGTGAAGGGCTGTCATCAGCAGGCGGAATCAGGCTTCTGGATATCATAAGCTCGGATCCGGTGTTCTATCTAGGAGAGAGGCATTACAGGGAGAAGGGAATAGACCTCGGCTTTCTTGCAAAGGTCCTTGATTCCTCTATGCGCCTCCATGTTCAGGCCCATCCGACTGCCTCCTTTGCGCGTGAGCACCTTGGCTCAAGGTACGGCAAGCTGGAGTGCTACTACATCCTTGGAAAGAAGGATGGCTACATAAGGCTCGGCTTCCAGCATAATCCCGGACGGGAGGAGTGGAAGAGGATCATCGATGAGCAGGACATAGAGGCAATGGACCGGTGCTTTGAGAGAATACCTGTCCACCCAGGTGAGGTCTGGTACATACCTGGTGCTGTCCCTCAC
>JAXFQZ010000142.1:0-36873 GCA_034178685.1 Candidatus Ornithospirochaeta sp.
CTGACAAGAGAGAGAAGGCAGCAGTTCCTGCTCCTGTAACAGTGATCAGGAGCGAATCAAAGCCAGCTGAACCTGATTCCCCATCAATCATCATGATGGATAGGACCTATTATCCGGATAGGCCTATCATGGAGAACAGCAGAGTATATGTTCCTTCGATGCCTCTCATTTCCTACGAGAAGACCCCTTCCGTTCCCAAGGCTCCTCTGATTGAAGCTGTATCGGAGCTTCAGGCACCTGAGATCACTATCAGCGCCTCAGTATCATATCTGGATGATGAGGCGGCAGAGGCATCGCCTGAGGAAGCTGCTGAAGACATCCAGGAGAGGGCAATCGAGGAAGAATACAGCGAAGAACCTGCAGCGGATAATGAAATAGAGCAGATTGCTTCAGAAGAAACTATCAGGGAAACTGCAGCAGCTGAGGAAGATAAGAAAGAGGAAGCAAAGCCTCTGATAGCTGGTGCTGCTCCTGAGAAGAAGGCAGAATTCGATATCTCGCTCTCAGCACGTGGTTACAGCGATAGTGCAGAATCCACGATCTCCACTGCCATTATCCCATCATTCAAATACGGCGGATTCTCATTATCGCTTTCAATCGATCCAGTCAGGCTACTGAGCTACCAGGGCAATGCAGATGCATTCGACTGGATTGGCTATTCGCTATCCCCCATCGAAGACATAAGATACAGGAGCTTCAATGAAAAGACAGAGGTATTCCTCTCCAGGAGAAGGAATCTTGAAGGGGATACGCTATCGCTCTATTCAGGCGTCAGCCATAGCTGGGACAAAGCAGTAAGACAGCTTGCGTTCAATGCAGAGGCAGAGCTTGGGCTCTTCTCAGCACGCATATACTCAGACAATCTTGACTTCACCCCTGGTTCAAGGACGAATACCGGTATTTCCGCTTCGGTAAGCTTTGGCAAGGAGTACCCAGCCTCCCTCTCTATTGAGGCAATCGCATCGCTCGATGCAAGAAGCATCGCCGATTCCAGGTACTATCCGGGCATTTCGCTTTATCTTCCATTCTTCTTCAAGGGATTCGATAACGCAGGCTTCAGAGCCAGCTTCGCCACTCTTATCAAGCAGGCACAGAGCGGAAACCCATTCACAGAGAATGGATTCATGACAGCTTTGTCGATTCCTATGAACTTCAGCGGGTTCTCGCTCTCCGCTGGGCTTGCTTTCTCGCATGGAAGCAATCTGCATTACATGGCGCTTAGCAGCAGTGCTTCCAGCGCACCCGATACGCTTACATTCTTCCTCGACGGAGGATACGCATCAAAGGCATTCTCGCTTGATGGAGAGCTCTGGATGGATCTGGATCCATCGCAGATGAAGCTTACCGGTGATTCATTCGCAAGGCTCGAAGCAAAGCTATCGATATACAGCTACAACATCGGACTTGGCGTGAAGGCACTCAAGCCATTTGATTTTGCCGGATATCTCACAGGAAATGCAGAGGCATACGCATCCATCGGCTATGACAATGGTTCAGTTGCCAGCAGCCTGAGCGTGATGTATGGAAGCAATGGATTCGCTTTTGCCCTTTCAGGGACAGCTTCGCTTCTAGGCACGAAGGCAAATGCAGGAACAGAAAGGAAGGGAGGATCCTTCCCATTCTCATTCGATCTCATGACCAGCTTCAGGCACACAGTCGGAGAAGATGGAGTCTTCAGAATCATCCCATCGCTTTCAATCGGAAAGGATGACTATCTGCTCGCTCTACGCGTTCCGCTTGCAATAAAGGGAAACGGAAACAGGATTGAGCTTCAGAGCGAGAATGGAAACAAGTGGTGGCTCTTCGGCACAGATAGGACAGGTATCGGAAAGGTATTCGGAGCAATCGCATCCGCTAGCAGCCTCATCGATTCCATATCCATTGGATCCGAGAATTCAGTAGGCTATTTCAAGGCTGAGCGCGGATATATAAAGGACGGCACTGTATTCAGCTCATTCGGAAGAAGCGAAGCGCTCTCGGCAAGAGCTGGTTTCAATTTCAGGAACCTCTCATTCTCCTTGTATGTTTCGGATCTCGAAAGCCCTAGCATCGGGGAATTCAGATTAGGCTTCTATCCTGTGGATCTTGATGGAATGAGCCTTTCGATAAGCATTCCTTCCTATTTTGCCATCATTGATCACAGGAACCTCAGGATGTCATATTACCCAGAGTTCAGGTTCGATGTCCCAATGTTCTCCGGAAGGTTCAAGGCAGCGCTATTCGCAATCGGAGAGATCTCATCATCCTTCGTCGATGGCAATCCTACCGATACTAAGGTCATATTCGATTTCAGCGCAATGAGGTTCTACGATTACATGATCGGAGCTTCTATGGACTTCAGCTTCAGTCCAGTCGCCTTCTCCCTTGAAGGAGGACTCAGGAACGGAGCGATCTCCCCTGATATGTTCTCAGCCTTCGAGGCGATCAGATATGATTTCGCATCATCTCCAGTGCTTGCAGAGAATGCCATATTCGCAAAGGCAAAGCTCGATCTGGCATTCAGCGCATTCAGGCTCGGGCTCTCCTACTCCGCTAACGACATCATGTCACTGGCGAAGAATCCTACAGTAAATGACGACCTGCTGGCTTTCACGATCGATGCTGATATCACAAGGAGCACATCTCTGAGCCTGTCTCTCAGGAGAAAGGGACTCGTCTCAGCAATCAAGGATGGAGTATCATTCATCGATTTCATGAACAGCCAGAATACGATCTTCTCAGCAGGACTTGAAATCGACTATGGAAAGGCAGTCATTGCAATCGATTACAGCACAGCTGTCAACACAGTGGCAGGGGATTATGCGAATATCCCAGTGAAGGCTTCAGGAAACAACACATCCGCTGTCACGCTGTCACTGAGGTTCTGCTTCTGATGGGAAGAATCGGTCTGCTCGATCCGCTGCTTTCCGCAAGGATCGCGGCGGGAGAGGTCATAGAGCGCCCGATGTCGATCCTGAGGGAATTGCTGGATAATTCCATAGATGCAGGCGCAGACAGGATCGATGTCTCCCTTGAAGGAGGGGGCATCGATTATCTTTCCGTAAGCGACAATGGAACAGGAATCGCCAGAGAGGACCTGGAGCTTATAGGAAACAGGCATGCAACGAGCAAGATCCGCAATAGCGACGATCTATATGCAATCAGCACCCTGGGATTCAGAGGTGAGGCGCTTTATTCCATAGCAGCTGTCACAAGGCTCTCGATCATGACAGAATCCTCGGAGACAGGAGAAGGATCGCTTCTTGTCATCGACAATGGCAGGAAGGAGAGCATTAAGCCATGCTCAAGGAATCGAGGAACCACATGCATTGCTGAGAATCTATTCAAGGATATCCCTGCAAGAAGAGCTTTCCTCAAACGTACATCGACAGAAGCGCAGGCATGCAGGAATCTGCTCGTATCCAAGGCGCTTGCATTCCCAGGCATCCACTTCACGCTCAGGATCGATGGTGCGCTCCGTCTTGACTGGCCGAAGGCAGGAAGCCTCAAGGAGAGGGTCATGATGCTGTATCATCAGGACCATATTGCTGATGCGGATGTCCTTTTCCTTGAAAAGAGCTTCGATGATTTCTCAATCAGGACTGTGGCAGGCAATTCATCCGTAAAGAGATCGGACAGGAAGGAAATAAGGATTTACGTGAATTCAAGGCCAGTCGATGAATACTCGCTCGTACAGGCTGTCACATATGGCTATGGCGAGCTTCTGCCTGGGGGAGCATTCCCCTATGCCGCAGTATTCATTGAGGACTCCCCTGAATACGTTGACTTCAACATACATCCTGCAAAGAAGGAAGTAAAGCTGAGGAATCTTCCAGATGTCCATCATCAGCTTGTCAATCTGCTTCAGAGCGGATTGGAGAGAAAGATCCCTGAGATATCAATCCAGAATGATTTCATCGATATGCTCAGCAAGGACAATAAGCCTGAAAGAAGCATTCCTTCCTACCCTTCACGTAACCAGATGAGCGTTACGAGCGCTTTCAGCGAACCTGTATACACTTACAGGGAGAAGGACCAGCAGTGGCTGGAGAAGGCAAAGGAACTGCAGAAAAGGGAAGCCGAAGCCAGAAACGCAAGGCAGAAGCATGTACCAGAGCAGCCTCAGGAGAAGGAGAAGCCTTCATTCCGGTATATCGGGCAGGCATTCAGGCTCTTTCTCATCGCGGAGCTTGATGGACAGCTATGCTTCATTGACCAGCATGCGGCGCATGAGAGGATCCTCTATGATGAGCTGCTGGAGCAGAGAAGCATTCAGAAGCTTCTGGTACCCATCAGGATAGAGCTTGACGAGATCGCCGATTCGTTTCTCGATAAGCATTGCCATGTATATACCAAGCTTGGAATCATGCTCTCAAGAACAGAGAAGGGAATATGGGAAATCACAGCACTGCCTGCTGTATGCAGGAGCATAGAGACAGAGATCGTCGACTTCATAGCATCTGCCAGGGCAGACGAAAAGCAGCTTGAGACCGATCTATTTGCCATAATAGCATGCAAGGCGGCAATAAAGGCAGGTGATGAAATCGACAGATGGAGCGCAGAGGCGCTGATTGAGAAGGTGCTGAAGCTTGATGAGCCTGCATGCCCCCATGGAAGGACTTTCATCATAAGGCTATCAGAGAAGGAGCTCAGGCTCCTTGCAGGAAGGACAAAATAGCTCAGAGCTCGATTGCTGCTGAGATCTCCCCTCCTTTATCTGAATAGATGTAAACATGGTACTCGCCTCTCATGAATGAGGCTCCGGGCGTTATTGCGATCTGCTCAGATACGAATCTCCCATCCTTTCCTGTGAAGCTTCCCTCCCATACAAGGCTCTGATCGGGGGAAACAAGGCGGTATGCGAGATTGCCAGTATCACCTGAGATGCTGGCATCCATTCTAAGCGTGCCATTCTCCTCGAATGCGATGCTTTCAAGGCTGATGCTGTTTCCATCGCATGAGAGGAGAATGAATAGAATAAGCAAGGAGGCAATCAGACGCCGCACTTTGCCTCCAGGTATGATTTCACGGGGTTTGCATATGACTGAAGGACAAAATCCCTGACCTCTGGCGAGAGATGATCGAAGCGGCCGAGGAATGCCCTTTCGTCATCCTCTGTGTACTGATCAGCGAATCTCTTTCCATCATTGAGAGCGTCATATGCGATGTAGTTGGTATCCCATAGCCTATAGCCAAGATGTATCTGCCTGTCGATTTCCCTGGCAACCTCATCAGGAGTCTGGTATTCTCCTGTAAGCGGATCGCCTATGGAGATGTGGACACGGCCCTTATTGCATCTCATGCCTCGGACCATGGAAATAACATCCTCGTACTTCTTCTTCTCGTAGGAGCCGTCTTCCTTCTTCTTGATCTCTTCCCTGCCCTTGTTGATGTCATTGGGATCGTTCTCATAGCTGATCGCTACAGGAACGATATTGACCTTCCTTATAAGGTCTGAGAAGGAAACGCCGCTCCCCTTCTTGGAGAGGTAGAGCATCTTGATGATTGCTGGCTGCGTGATATCGAGGCCATCCTTTGATCTTCCAGACTTCTGCGCAACCCATATCGATGTATTCTCCTCTGAGACCACATCCACGAAGTACTCAGAGAGCTTGATCGACTCCAGGTACTTCTCCCTCATAGAAAGGTTGCGCCTGACTATCACGCCGCCATTGATCCTGAAGAGATCCTCGACGAACTGGTTTGTAATCAGATTGTCGCCGAAGGCCATCTCGCATAGGGGCTTATCGTTGATCATCAGGGCATAGTCGAGGAGCATGCAGTCGAGGATTATATCCCTGTGGTTGGAAATAAAGAGATATCCCTTCTCAGGATCGATCTTCTCCATTCCCGAGACAGAGAACTCCCTTACTGTCTTCTCCACAAGAGCCGGGATGAAGATTCCTGCTGTGACATGGGTCTGAAACTCAGCATATGTCGTGCATGATGGCATATGGGACATTATCATCTTCATGTAGCTGGTGATCTTCTCGAAGTCATTGCCTGCTATTATAGAGACAAAGGCCCCGAGATACTCCCGTTTGTCCATTATCCTGGCAAGTGCTGCCTTGAAGTCATCGCCTCTATATGGAGCAATATCCTTGTATTTTGAAAAATCCATCATTCTTCCTATTATATCGTCTTAAGGAACTGGGTTCTTTCCCACTTATAGCCTTCAGCGCTTCTCTCCTGAGCAAGGAGTCCCTGGAAGGAAGGAATATCCTTGTAGCCCTTCTCATCCATCCAGGATGAGATGACATCATTCATCCTTCCGATCTCTTCGACACCCTTCTCCATGAGCACAGAGCATACCTCTACGGCCTTAGCTCCCGCAAGAAGCATCTTGATTGCTGTCTCGCCGCTATGAACTCCTGTATTGGCTGCGATATCCATACCGACCTCAGCGCTCATCAGGGCTGTCCACCTGAGGGAATCGGCATATTCATCTGCTGAAGAGAGAGCCTTCATGCTGACCATCTTCAGATTCCTTATGTCGATATCCGGGCGGAAGAACCTATTGAATAGCACTACGCCATCGATTCCTGCTGCATCAAGTCCCTTGATAGCATTCGCAAGGGATGAGTAATTCCTGCCGATCTTCAGCGAAAGTGGAATAGATATCTTCTTCCTTGCGGTCTTTGCGAATTCCATCAGGCGCTTATCCACCTCAGCACCAGTGACAGATGCCTCAGACGCGATTGGATAGTAATTCAGCTCAATCGCATCTGCTCCGCACGTCTGGAAGCGCTCAGCATACTCGATCCAGTTATCCATCCTATTGCAGTTGATGGATGCGATCACAGGAATGGATAGCGCCTTCTTTGCATCGACTAGGAGCTTGAGATAACGGTCTATATAGTAGTTTGCATAGCTTGCCTGGAAGAAACCCTCGGCCGAGGAATGGTCGAGGTATTCGGAATTGTCCGAAAGATGCTTGGAGACCTCGCCTTCAATCTGCTCCTCGAAGATCGACTTGAGCACTACTGCACCAGCTCCTGCTGCTTCTGCCTTCTTAAGCGATTCAAGATCCTGGGTCAGCGGACCTGAAGAGACAATAATAGGTGACCTGAGGTCAAGACCAAGATATCGTGTTGACAGTTTTGCCATAATTCATCTCCTTTGAATGAGTAGAAAACACTTACTATCAATATTACATTGCATCGGGATAAAGTGCAATGTAATGCTTTTCCTTCATATGGGCAGGGAGTGCCGCTGATGACTGCAATGGAAGAGGCCGGAATGGGAGATGGCTGATTGGATAATCGGGGAAAAACTGCATCTGATGCCTGCTAGCAGCAAGAAGAAGCATTCCTCTGCATCTTCAGGGATCGAGGAATGCCAAGCCTCCGAGGCAATGCACCCAGGAGGCAGGGAATGGCATATGGAAAACAAGGAGAAAGCTGCGGAAACAGGAATTCCCTTCCTTGGAGAGAAGGGAATCCTGAATATCTCCTTACAGTATGTAAGGCACCCTGAAATTATGGGATTGATAGACTACGTATGTCTCAACCTCAAGGATATCCGCGATCTTGACCAGCTCCCGCTTGAAGAAATCCAGCAGGGAAAGCCCCTCATCCTCGCTTAGGATCAGCTGGACTATCAGATCGTAGTGCCCAGTCACGACTGCAGCGGATACAACTCCCCTCAGCGAGCAGAACTCAGCAGCCTTCTTATCCAGATCAAGAGTCTTCAGCTTGACACCCATGAAGACGACCTGGAGACCAGGGATCTTCTCCGGATCCACAAGGCCTGCGATCTGAAGCACACCTTCATCCACAAGCCTGTTGACCCTTGCCCTGACTGTATTCTCAGTGATGCTGAGCTCTTCAGCGACAAGGGAGAAAGGCTTTCGTCCATCCCTGAGCTGCCTGATAATAGCCTTGTTTGTTTCGTCAATCCTCTTAATCATAATCAACCGTTCTTCTTCTCGAAGTCCTTCATGAACTGGGCAAGAGCAGCAGCATCCTCGATAGGAAGGGAGTTGTAGACGCTTGCTCTCAGTCCACCGACAGACCTATGGCCCTTGAGGCCAAGCATTCCTGCCTTCTTGGACTCCTCAACGAACTTAGCCTCCAGCTCCTCTGAAGGAAGGCGGAATACGATATTCATCCTTGAGCGGTATCTTCTGTCCACAGGAGAGCGGAAGAAATCTGAGGAATCGATCACGTCGTAAATCAGGCCAGACTTCTCTACTGCTCTCTTGTACATGCCTTCGACGCCTCCATTCCTGCCGATCCACTCAAGCATCAGCTTGACGCCCCAGATAGAGAATACAGGAGGAGTATTGTAAAGCCCCTTCTCCTTTGCATGGAGAGCGTAATCAAGGTATGCAGGAAGGTTTCCGTTCCTCTTCTCAAGCATATCCTTCTTCATGATGATGAATGTAGCGCCAGCAGGTCCGAGGTTCTTCTGCACACCACCGTAGATCATGCTGAACTTCTTCACATCAACAGGCCTTGAGAGGATATCGGATGACATATCGGCAATCAGAGGCACCTCCCCGGTCTCCGGGAAGTCCTGCCACTCGATGCCCCCTATTGTCTCGTTTGCGCAGAGATAGAAGTAGTTAGAGCCCTCTGATGGCTTTATTTCCCTAGGGTCTGGAAGAGTCGTGTACTTGCTCTCCTTTCCATCGAATACGACATTGACGGATCCGAACTTGGAAGCATCGGATTCAGCCTTGTTCGACCATGTACCGGTCTTGCAGTAATCAGCATGGCCGCCTGCAAGGAGGAAGTTCATCGGGATCATTGCGAACTGAAGGGTTGCGCCGCCGCCGAGGAAGTAGACATCATAGTCGTCAGGGATCGAGAGCAGCTTCCTGAAATCAGCAAGGCAGCTGTCATACATCTCCTCGAACATCCCGCCCCTGTGGGATGCTTCGATGATCGATAGTCCCTTGCCTTCGTAATCTACGATATTCCTCTGCATCTCCTCCAGCACTTCCAGAGGCATGGTCGATGGACCAGCGAAGAAATTCATCTTTCTCATATCTTTCCCTCCTTGACCAGGCTTTCGATTGTCTGGCATACCTCTTCTCCAATCCTGAGAAGATTCTCTACTGTGTTGGCTCCTACATGAGGAGTGAATGTAACGTTCTCGCATCCGAAAAGCGGGCCATCTGATGCAGGCGGCTCAGATGTGTAGACATCGGTGCAGTACCATGCGAGATCGCCGCTTCTGAGAGCTGCGGCTACTGCCTCCTCATCTATGCACTTTCCCCTTCCTGTATTGATGAGCACTGGATGATGGGTCATCTTCGAAATAAGGGAAGCGCTGATCATCCTGTCTGTCTCAGGTGTGAAAGGAAGGTGCATCGAGATGTAATCGGCATCACGCACTGCATCCTCGAGATCCATCATCACAGCGTAATCCGATGACTTCACGTATTTATCATAGGCAACGACATCCATTCCGAATGCCTGAGCCCTCTGAGCAACCTTAGTTGCGATGTTTCCCATGCCAAGAAGAGCAAGCCTCTTGCCATAGAGCTCGGTCCTCTTCGTGTTCTTCATCCACTCTCCCTTCTTCATCGTCGAATCGTAGAATGGGATGTGGCAAGGAGTGGATAGCATAAGAGCGAATGCGAGTTCTGCAACTGCGATCGAAGAGGACTTAGGGGTATTGACTGCGATTATTCCCTTCTCCTTGCAGTACTCCCTGTCGATATTGTCCATTCCGACACCGCCTCTGATGATCAGCTTCATGTTCTTGGCCTGATCGATGTACTCCCTGGTAGCCTTCGTCTTGGATCTGATGAGAACTACATCGGCCTCTGCTAGCCTTGACTTGTCATCGGTTACTTCTCCGAATGCCTTAAGCTTCTCCGGAAGAGATTTATCGAATGCGTCTGAAATCAAAATCAGCATATTCAGCTCCTTTGTGTATCATATTACAATGTCAGTATTCACCTGTTGCGCTATTTTGTCAAATTATAATTATTATTTTGAACAAAACATAAAAAAAATTGCTGAAAATTATGTATTCAGCAATCTATCTTATCAATAATACAGCATTTCGGATCCAATGGCAGAATCAGGCATCTGCCAGGTCCATCGCCTTGATCGCAAGCTGTCTCCTGCCCTGCCCCTTCCAGTAGTTCATCTCAGGGTTGAAGATGATAGAGACATCATCACCTGCCTTGAACATGCTCCTGTCCTTGTCAGGAGCCCACCAGATGCATGGCCATATGGAGGAGCCGTAGCGTATTGAGAACCTCATGTACCGGGTATCGCTCCTGTATGGAGAGATATCATATATAGTGCACTTCCTGATATAAAGAGCAAGGGGCTCATTGTCCTGGCCGAAGGGCTCAAGGAGCTGGCTTAGATCCCATATCGACGGAGTCATGTAGGACGAAGGTATCTCGGCATCGGCATCCTGGCTCTGGGAGGACCTTTCAAGACCGTCATAGGTCTCAATGAATGAGAGCATTGCCCGCTTAAGGTCCTCCTTCCTTTCCCTATCCATCGAGAAACCCGCAGCGCACCTATGGCCTCCGAAATCATCGAAGAATGACGAGAAAGCATCCAGAAAACACCTTGAGTCGAAGTCAGCGGGGCTTCTCATCGAGGCAGACACCCTTCCTCCGTCAATGCTTGCCATCACAAGGCATGGTACCGAGTGCTTCTTCGAGAACCTTGATGCAAGGGCTCCTGTCAGTCCCCTTGAAATCCTCTCATCGTCAATCAGAATGAACTTCCCGCTGCACTGCTCAAGCGATTTCTCCGCCTTCTCGCTGACAAGCTCTATCGCATCCTCCTCGCTCTCCTGGCGCGCCTTATTCAGCGAGATAAGCTCATCGGTAGCTCTCTCGATCTCATCCTGGCTCTCAGCCAGAAGAAGATCGAGCGCCTTATATGGCTGTCCCATCCTTCCTGCTGCATTCAGCACCGGTGCGACATAGAATGAGATATCCCTCGAATTGAGAACCTTCCCCAGCAGGTTCTGCTTTGCAAAGAGGTAGCTCAGGCAGTCCAGGGGCTTGCGTGACAGCATCTGGAGACCGCGCTTCACTATAAGCCTGTTCTCATCGACCATTGGCATGAGATCGGCGATTGTGCCGATAGCAGCCAGCTGCAGGATACCATCGTAATCTGCGGAAAGAGATGGATAGGAATGGATCGAGATAGACCTGAAGAGGGAAAGAAGCGTCTCTATCTCCCTGTCCCCCTCTGAGTACCTTGCGGACCTCGACCTGACAGAGAGATCGAAAAGCGACATGTTCCTACTGGCAGGCATGGCCTTCTCAAGGTTCGGCCTTATATCCACCAGGGAAATATCCACACGCGGGCCGAATGCCTTCTGCAGCATCCTCTTCTCGGTATCGGCATCGAGGACGAATATCGGCTTATTCACTGCAAGGAAGTCCATCAGCCTGCTTTTCTCGAGGCTGAACATGCCCTCCATGACCTCCTCTGTGATCCTATCTATCTCAATGAGGTTCTCTAGCCTTATCGCATTGATCCTGATGCTCTTGTTGCAGGGCTCTGCATGAAGCACGATCACATCGCTTCCATAAAGCTCGGTCTTAGCGAATCTCAGCGCCCAGATCATCTTGGAGGCTACTGCACAGCCCGCAAGATGCTGGAATGGATACCCCGATCCCTCTACCTTTGGATCGAAGATCGCAAATGCAGGGGGAAGCACTTCCCCCGGGATATGATGATCAAGCACAATCGTATCGATGCCGTTCCTGCCAAGCCTTCTGATTGCATCGACTGCAGAGATTCCATTGTCGACGGTGATCACAAGGGAGATCCCGTTCTCGATTATCCAGTCCACGCTGCTCTCTGTAAGCCCATAGGGATCGTCGTTCTCTGGCAGCCTGTATGAGACATCCTTCGCTCCAAGGTCCCTGAGCCCCTTGTACATGATTGCAGTCGACGTTATCCCATCGACATCCCTGTCTCCGAATATGAGGATCCTCTCTTCCTCATCGATTGCTCCTAGAATGCGGTCGACAGCGGCAAACACATCCTCGTTCTCGAATGGGGAGTGATGGTAAAGCACATCGGACTCCAGATAGTACTGCATCTGCTCAGACCTATCGACATGCCTTCTGGAAAGCACTGTCGCAGTCAGCAGATCCAAAGAGAACCTATCTGCTAAAGCCCTCACCTTCTCGGTATTGCAGCTTGGAATATTCACTAACATCTCATCAACCTTCAAAGATCCCAGATTCCATACTCAAGGCTCCTGAGCCTCCCTGGGAACACCATACCGAGGGTCCTAAGCATGTACCTGAATATCCTATGCGTCTGCTCCTTGCTGGCGCTGAGCCTCAGTGCATCTCCGAATCCGAGCTCAAGGGTCCTCATGAGGTACTTCCTTGCATTCGGAGGCAAAGGAAAAGACATCGACATGGTATCACAATCGGAACATGAGGCAACACCCTCCATAGCGGAAAAACCTATCACTTCATCATCCCTGTATTCCCTTTGGCACAGAGGGCAGCTCCTCCAGTTCCCGGACTGGCCGAAGGATGACATGTAGTGGACGATATAGTCGATCGCCACCTTCTCCTCATCATGATCCTCAAGCGCATCGAGAGCCGATACGAAGAGGCTGTATAGCATAGCATCTGCACTCCCAGATGCCATAGCAAGCTCCGAGAAGAGCATTGCCGCCATGCTTTTACCGAGATCCTGGCTGACAGGCTCATGGTATGAGATCACATCCACATCCTTTATGCTCCACCTGCCGTTCTCGCCATTGCGGTACAGTGAGTAGCTGCCTTCTGCATACACAGGCACCTTGATGCCTCTGGTGCTCTTCCTAGCGCCATAGAATACAGCCTCTATGATGCCGATGGATGGACCAAGCAGCGTAATGATCCTGCTGTTTTCCCCTGAATCGACGCTTCTTACTGCTATTGCCAGTCCCTTCTGATCCCTATCCATGGCATAAAGGGTAAAAAACATGGCCGAGGCTGTCAACAAACCCAGCTTGTGATATATTCAGTGTTATGAGAAAAGCACTGTCCATCCTTATGATCCTTCTGGCATCAGGCCTTTATGCCGCATCTATTGCCGGAGGCGTTCCAGGAATCAGGGATGACCTCTTTGAAAGCGAGGAGGAGCTCGGAGCCTTCCACTATGACGGATCCCTTACCGAAAGGGAGAAGGAATTCTACAGCGCTGTGACAGTGTCGCTGATCACAGCAGACCCTGGGGATCCAGTGTACATATACTTCGGGCATTCGGCGCTGCTGATCGAGCTTCCGGATTCCGGATCCAGGATGTTCGATTACGGGGTATTCCAGTTCAATGACGGATTCTATATGAACTTCGCGCTGGGAAGGCTATACTACATGGTCATCCAGAGCTATGCAGAGCCGAGGATGGAGGAGTTCATCGAAGAGGACAGGGGAATAACGAAGACAGTGCTCCCGCTCACAGATAGCCAGAAGAAGGGCGTCATCGAATTCCTGAGCTACAATACCAGAAGAGAGAACTCGGAATACCTGTACCACTATTACAATGACAACTGCGCTACGAGGCTGAGGGATATCTACAACTGGTGCACTGATGATGGATTCAGGGTATGGGCAGAGGCTATTGATACAGGAAGAACGCTCAGAAGCTATTCCACAGCATACATGCATAAATCGTTCCCAGTTGCATATGCGCTCAATTACCTGCAGGGACCTGGAATAGACAGGAAGATCAGCCTCTATCAGGCATGCTTCCTGCCAGATGTCCTCCAGAGAGCCATAGAGGAGTATGCAGGCATAGAGAGCGAGGATATCTACACATCAAGGACCAGGGAGGAAACGCCGGATTCATACTCCCTCATCCCTGGCACTCTGATCCTCTCTGCTCTCCTGGCAGCACTCATAGCTCTATCTGCATCATCCAGGATGGGAATAAGGGCGGTCTCAGGAATCGCGCTCTCGCTCACGTACCTGCTTTTCGCAGCTGCATCCATTGTCCTTATCTTCATGATGCTCTTCACGAACCATGACGTGACATACATGAATGCGAATGCAATCCTGCTGTCGCCTGTGCTTGCGGCAATGGCAGTGATGCATATTCTTGCAATCCGAAACACGGAAAGAGGAAAGGGAATCTATACCATCTCGAGGATAATGCTTGCTGTCACGATACTCATGCTGATAATGAAATCCCTTGCACGAAACGTGTTCATACAAGGGAACTATCCTTATTATATCACTGCATTGTCGATATATGCTGCAGAGCTCGCAGCATGGGGATTCAGACTATCCAGGTCCCCTGATCGGAGGTCAGAGCGTCATAGAGATGCTCAGGGTCTGTGATCAGAGCCTTGTTTCCCGTGCATGTGACGAAATCAACAGCGGCCTGTATCTTCGGAAGCATCGAGCCTGGAGCGAACTGACCCTCTTCTATGTATTTCCCTGCTTCCTCGACAGTCATGCTGTCGATCTTCTTCTCAGTCGGCTTCCTGTAGTCTATGCATACCTTGTCTACGGCTGTGGAGATCACGAACATATCGGCCTTAAGGCTCTTTGCCATTATAGCGGAGGCCAGGTCCTTGTCTATAACAGCCTCCCTTCCCTCAAGCATGCCGTCCTTGTTCCTGACGACAGGGATCCCGCCACCGCCCGCAGCGATCACAACAACTCCGTTCTCCAGAAGCAGCCTGATCGTCTCAAGCTCTATGATCGATACAGGCTTAGGGGAAGCGACTACCCTTCTCCAGCCTCTTCCTGCATCCTCTGCTACTGACCATCCGTACTGGGCCTTATGCGCCATGGCATCCTCTTCGCTCATGAAGGAGCCGATCGGCTTGGTAGGAGCGGAGAATGAAGGATCATCGGCATTTACCTCCACCTGCGTCACCACAGTAGCGATCTGCCTTTCCATTCCCATCTGCCTAAGCTCATTGCCGAGCGCCTTCTGGAGCTGGTATCCGATAGCGCCCTGCGTATCGGCGACGCAGCTGTCAAGAGGCACTGAATGAAGAATCCTGCTAGCATACTCGGATCTAAGGAGGATGTATCCGACCTGAGGTCCGTTTCCATGGGCAATCACAACCCTATGCCCTAGCTTGATGAGCTTGGCGATATGATGAGCTGTCTTCCTTGCAGCCTCATACTGTGTACCGACTGTCACATGATTCTTATCCTCGATAAGCGAATTGCCGCCTATTGCGATTACTATCAGCTTGCTTTCCATCCTATCCTCCGTCAGAACAAGAATAGCACACATGCAACAGAATGCAACAAATTCTATCTGATTACCTTCAGCCATTGCATCCAATGCACTTGCTAAGAATCAAAATCCTTTTTATCTTACCATATGGATAGTTATGCAGATCCACAGAGGATGATATATGGAAGATAGCAAGAACAAGGCAGAACTGCCTGATAAGAATATACCCATACTGCCGCTGCTCGAGCGCCCTCTCTTCCCGGACACGTTCACGACGCTGATGATCGGACGCGACCAGGATGTAAGGGTGATCAACAAGGTGATTGCCTCCAGCGGCTATTTCGGCGCCCTGATGCAGGGAGCCTCCCAGGACTACAGGAGCGTTGGAACGCTTGCAAGGATCACGCGCTTCATCAGGCTCCCCAACAACAGCCTGCATGTGTTTATTTCCACGATCAAGCGTTTTGAGGTCCAAGAGATGCATTATCAGGAGGATGGCACAGTCACTGCTGATATCAAGGATTACAACGATGAGAACTGGAACGAGAAGGCAGTGCTGCCATATGTAAGGGTACTGAGGGATACGATCTCGAATCTTTCCCAGACATCCAATCTCTTCGCCTTCGGCTCCGATGTGAATGTAGCCAATATAGATGATCCATCCCTGCTCTCATTCTTCACAGCAAGCGCGCTGAATGCCTCAGGGGAATTCCTGCAGGATATCCTCGAAACGAGGAATGCGAGGACAAGGATTGAGAAGATCCTCACATACGTGGCTGCTGAGAAGCAGGTGATCGACAAGGAAAACGAGATCAAGAGCGCTGTATTCGACAGAGCCAGGAACAAGAACAAGGAGCAGGTCCTCAGGGAGCAGATCAAGAGCCTGAACCAGGAGCTTGCAGCCATAACAGGAGCTCCTAATTCCGCAGGCTCGGCATCCGACAGCCTCGCAAGGAAGGCTGCAGAGAAGCAGATGCCGCCAGTATTCAGGGAGGCTCTTGAGAAAGAGCTCGAGAAGATGTCGATGCTCGACCAGATGAACCCCGAATACAGCCTTGCGAAGACATACGTGGAGACAATCCTCGCACTGCCGTTCTCCTTCTCGGATGATCCTCCCTCCTATTCGATCAAGAATGTCAAGGATGTTCTTGAGAAGGACCACTATGGCATGAAGGAAGTGAAGGAAAGGATCCTGGAATTCCTCGCAAGCAGGCTGAAGGCAAAGAACTCAAAGGGCGCGATCATTCTTCTTGCTGGTCCTCCGGGAGTCGGGAAGACAAGCGTAGGATACTCAATCGCAAGGGCCCTGGGGAAGAAGTTCTTCAGATTCAGCGTCGGGGGAATGAGGGATGAGGCCGAGATCAAGGGCCATAGAAGGACCTATGTCGGCGCAATGCCCGGAAAGATCATCCAGGGAATGAAGACAACCGGGGTCCCCGATCCTGTATTCCTCATAGATGAGATAGACAAGATGGGTGAATCCTTCAGGGGCGACCCTGCATCGGCACTGCTGGAGGTGCTCGATCCTGAGCAGAACTCCAATTTCCAGGACTTCTACCTGGATCTCCCATATGACCTTTCAAAGGTCCTTTTCATCGTGACAGCCAATGATGTCTCGAGGATCCCTGAGCCGCTTCTTGACAGGATGGAGATCATAGAGCTCTCCGGATACACACCGGGAGAGAAGATACATATCGGGCAGGATTACCTAGTGCCGAAGATGCTCAGGAAGAACGGACTCCTGAAGAAGGAGCTCAGATTCGACAGGAACTCGCTGAGGCTCATTGCAGAGGAATATGCGAGGGAGGCCGGCGTCAGGAACTTCGAGAAGAGCATAGACAAGATCGCAAGGAAGGTCGCACTGGAAATCCTGGAGAACCCGGAGATAAAGCTTCCTGTGAGCGTGAAGAGCAAGGCATCTGTCGAGAAGTACCTCGGCAAGCCTCTCTTCCCTTCCGATGAGATCACCAAGGCAGATAAGCCGGGAACCGCCATAGGGCTTGCATGGACAAGCATGGGCGGCGATGTCCTGCTGATCGAAGCGGAATCCCTTCCATTCAAGGGTGAGCTCAAGGTCACAGGCCAGCTTGGTCAGGTGATGCAGGAATCCGTATCCATCGCATGGTCCACGCTGAAGAACGAAGCATACCTCAGGGGGCAGGACCTGGGATTCTTCGACAATATGACAGTGCATCTCCATATCCCTGAAGGAGCAGTACCCAAGGATGGCCCTTCTGCAGGAATCACCCTCTTCACGGCCCTCTGGTCGATGTACACAAAGCAGGTGATCAAGAAGGACCTTGCGATGACCGGCGAGCTTACGCTCACTGGGAAGGTCATGCCCATCGGAGGCCTCAAGGAGAAGGTGCTTGCGGCAAAGAGGAACGGGATCAGGGAGATCATAATCCCGGAAAGGAACAGAAGGGATCTGGAGAAGCTCGGGGAGGAAGTCACGGAAGGAGTGGAATTCCACCTTGTCTCGCAGATCATCGATGTGCTTTCGATTGCATTCCCTGATGACAGCACGAGAAGGCTCTCTGAGAAGGAGCTTGAAGAGCTTGCACAGAGCAGGAAGCAGAAGGAAGAGAAACAGAGAAAAGCCGACAGCCTGATGCAGGCCGAGGCATTCGGGAAGGTGCTGAAATGGCAATAGAACTGCTATCCCCTGCCGGGAACTACGAGAAGCTTGAGACAGCGTTCAGCTTCGGGGCCGATGCCGCATACATGGGACTGAAGGATTTCTCCCTGAGGGCGAATGCCGGGAACTTCAGCGAAAGCGAGATAGAGAAGGTAGAGCAGCTTAAGAAGGAAACAGGCAAGAGGCTTTACTGCACCATGAACATCCTATTCAAGGAAGGCCAGATGGAGAGGCTTTACTCGATGAAGGATGAGCTCAGGAAGTGGCCATTCGATGCCTTCATCATCTCCGATATCGGAGCAGTGCCTTTCTTCAGGGAGAATCTCCCTGATAAGGAGCTCCACCTCTCAACGCAGGCATCCTGCATCAACTCATACGCAGCAAGGATGTACCGCGATATGGGCTTCAAGCGTGTAATCCTTGGAAGGGAAGCAAGTCTCGATGACATAAAGAGGATCAAGGACAATGCCCCTGAGCTTGAGCTTGAGGCATTCGTCCACGGTGCGATGTGCATGGCTTATTCGGGAAGATGCATGCTATCCGCGCACCTGGCAGGAAGAAGCGGCAATCAGGGTGACTGCTCCCATACATGCAGATGGAACTACTCACTGCACTATGCCCTGGAGGAAGAGGAAAGGCCTGGCATCTACTACCCTATCGAGGAAGAGAACGGATTCACGACGATCCTCTCGTCAAAGGACCTCTGCATGATAGACCATGTCAGGGAGCTTGAGGATGCAGGGCTCTCCTCGCTCAAGATAGAAGGAAGGATGAAGAGCATCTACTATGTCGCTGTGGTCACAAGGGCATACAGGAAGGCATTGGATGGGGATCCTGACTTCGAGGAATACAGAAGGGACCTCTTCGATGTATCGCATAGGGAATACACAACAGGCTTCTTCTACTCATCCCTTCCTATTGAGCAGAGGAAGGACGATGTATCAAGGCCTACGAGCTACGGATATGAGCGCAACTACACATTCCTGGGAAAGGTCGGGGATATGGTAGAGCCAGGGGTATACGAGCTGGAGATAAAGAACCAGATCAGACGTGGTGACAGGATCGAGTTCATCGGACCCGATATACACCATCTTGCAGAGGAAAGCGCTGATATCGTAGATGAAGAAGGCTTCCCGCTGCTTCAGCTTGACCATGGCAAGAAAGGCATGATAAAGACAGGCCTTCCTCTCAGGAAGGGCTATATCATGAGGAAGCTCTCATCCGAGAGCATAGTCAGATAATGCCTGCATAGGCAAGGAGAAACAATGAGGAAAGCAGTCATCGCACTGATGATCATGATAGCATCGGCATTCCCGGCATTCTCGGCACAGTACGTTGATTCATTCAGCATCATGAACAACAACCCCCTGTACCTTGAGCTCATCGAGGCAATCAAGAATGCAGAAGGTGAGCAGAAGGTCCTCGATGCCTACGACGCATACATCTCTTCCGGGATATCATGCACTGAGAGATCCAGGGTCGAATACCATCTAGCCCGCTACTACAAGGACATGAAGAACAAGACCGAGGCATTGAAGCATATCGAAATGGAGAAGAAGTACATGGATATGATCCCATCTGATGCTCCTGAGGTCGAGAAGCTTATGGCCAGCGTCGATGAGACCTCTGCCGAATACTATGTCACAAAGGACCTGAAGGTAGGCATGAGGAACAGCAACCTTGCGAAGGAGCTGTATTCGAAGTACCCAGATGAGGTCATTGCATGCCTGACGGAGGCATTCAGGCTGATATACACGCCGGGAATCGCAGGAGGATCCCCGAGAAAGGCATTGAGGATACTTGACGACCTCGAGAAGAATGCAGGCTCAGCGATCTCAAAGGTCGATCTATACAGCCTGTATGTTGCTAAGGCCCTCGCTCTATCCAAGAGGGATGAATTCGACCTCAGCGATGAATATCTCGATAAAGCCTTGAAATTCTATACAGGTGATCCTACAATTCAGGATACCAGAAAGGACAATACCAACGGAAGGAAGGAGAAAGAGGAGTACTGATGGACCTTCTATTGTGGATATACGCAATACTGCTGATAGCGCTTGGCGGCTATTCGCTTCTTGCAACCATCATCAATCATATCCATTTCCACCACCTCGACAAAGTGAAGGATTCGGAGAAAGGACCCCTTATCTCCGTGATCATTCCTGCCCGTAATGAGGAGAATTCCCTCGGAAGGCTTCTTTCGTCGATAATAACCCAGACATACTCGAACATCGAGATCCTTGTGATCAATGACCAGAGCACCGATAGGACAGGCGAGATCATCAGCCAGTTCGAGAAAAAGGATCCAAGGGTCAGGGGCTTCAATACAGAGCCGGGCAAGAAGCTCAACAGGAACGGCAAGATAAACGCGCTCCTTCAGGTCATCCCGCATGCAAAGGGCGAATACCTTCTTTGCACAGACGCTGATACAGCCCATGCATCTGAGTGCATCGCACATACCTATGCGATAATGAAGAAGAACAACCTGGACATCCTCTCAGGATTCCCGATCGAGCTTTGCGAGAGCTTCTTAGGCTCCATCTCCATGTCTGCCATGATGCTTGCAAGCATATTCGTTCCCCACGCAATACTATACCGCTTCCCTATTCCTTCGTTCTCCGTGGCCATCGGGCAGTTTATCATGATGAACAAGTCAAGCTACAACGATGTCGGAGGCTATGGGAATATAGACAATGCGATATGCGATGATATGGGAATAGTGAAGCTCTTTGTGAAGAACGGGAAGAAGTATGCATTCCTCCCTCTTCCGAAGTACGTTGCATGCTTCATGTACCACGAGAGAAAGGAAGCCTTCAAGGGAATAGAGCGGTCGATACTCGGCGTGATCCCCGCAAAGCCTCTGATAATAGCACCAGTTGCGGTTCTGGTCATTCTCCTGTTCGCCATCGCGCTCTCGCCTGTCGCATCTCCTGTGCTTCTCTTCACCACAGGCTTCTCTGCTCCTTCGATCCTGCTGTTTGCAGGCATGCTTGTATTCTACCTTTCATGGTTCATTGCATGCAGGAGGAACAAGTGGAGAAAGCTGGTTTCGATATCAGGTCCGCTTACCCTGATCGCCACATGCATGATGTACACACACGGGCTCTACAGAAAGCTCAGCGGGAAGAACTTCGTATGGAAGGGACGCGCAATCTGATTTTTCTTGATTTGCGCATCATCTATGCTATGATGAGCTTTAATTAGGAGGCATCTTATGGCAGTACATGATGATTTGGTTCAGAAGTTCGAGACCTACGTAGAAGAGAACAGGAAATTCGAGGAAAAGGGTGTCAAGGCTTCTGCAGCTAGAGCAAGAAAGGCCCTTGCCGAGATAGCGAAGCTCTGCAAGGAAAGAAGAGCAGAGATCCAGGAAAAGAAGAACGCAGAGGAATGATTTCCATAATTATCCAGATGCACCCAGCGGGGTGCATTTTTTTATCTGCAATGCAGATAAAAAGAGGCCTGCTTAATCCGGCAGGCCTCTTCTGGGATCAGAGCGATCAGAGCGATCTGAGCAGGGCAATATGGGAATCGCACTTCGAGATCTTCTCCTCGAACTCTGCCTTCTTGCTCTTCTCCTTCTCGATGGCCTCAGGCTTTGCATGGGCGATGAAGTTCTCGTTTCCGAGCTTCTTAAGCGAACCATCCAGGGATGCCTGTGCCTTCTCCTTCTCAGCAAGGAGCTTCTTTATCTCATTATCGACATCGATCGCATCACGGACGAATACGAATGCCTCGAATCCAATTCCGGCTACAGGGAAGGTCTTGGATACATCGATGCTGTCATCGTCGATTATCGCAAGTGAGGAGCTTGTCATGAATGATGCCATCAGCGGATTCTTCTCTGAGAAGATATCCTTAGCGAAGTAATCCCTGTCAGTCCTCACGACTACCCTCACCTTCTTCTCAGGCGGGATCTGCAGCGTCGACCTTACGCCTCTTACGAGCCTTACTGCATCCTGCATAGCCGAGACAAGCTTATCTGCCTCCTTGTCTTCAAGCTCGCTCCTGTAAACAGGATAGGAAGCGGCGATCAGATCTCCCTTGTGGTTAGGAAGCTTCTGATAGATCTCCTCTGTCAGGAATGAGAGGAACGGATGCATCAGGCGCATCGAAGACTCCAGGATATCCATGAGGATGGAAATCTGGAGGTTCTTCTCCTCGTCGCTTCCATTCATCAGCTTCTGCTTGGAAGCCTCTATGTACCAGTCGCAGAAGTCATTCCAGAAGAAGCTGTAGATGCTCTGAGCCGCTTCATTGAAGCGGTAATCCTTCATTGCCCTGGAGATGCTCTCAGCTGCTTCATTGAAGCGGTGGTATATCCACCTGTCCATGACATCGAGCTTATCGCGCGAGACAGGAACAAGGGTCCTTCCCTCAAGGTTCATCAGCAGGAACCTTGTAGCATTCCAGATCTTGTTAGCGAACTTCGATCCAAGCTGGAATGAATCCATGTTGATCTTCACATCCTGTCCCTGGGCTGCAAGATAGCAGAGGGTGAACTTCATGGCATCAGCGCCATACCTGTCTATGACCTCCAGTGGATCGATTCCGTTTCCAAGCGACTTGGACATCTTCCTGCCCTTGTCATCGCGCACAAGACCAGTGATGACGATATCATGGAAAGGTGCCTTTCCTATGAATTCCTCTGAAGCCATGATCATCCTCGAGATCCAGAAGAAGATGATGTCGTAAGCGCTCACGAGTGTCTGCGTAGGGAAGAAGCGCTCGAAATCCACTGTCTTCTCAGGCCAGCCGAGAGTCGAGAACGGCCAGAGCCATGAGCTGAACCATGTATCGAGCACATCCGTATCCTGCCTGAGGTTATGGCCGTGGCAGTCCGGGCATGCATTAGGATCGGTCCTGGACACGATCATCCTGCCGCAGTCCTGGCAGTACCATACAGGGATGCGATGTCCCCACCAGAGCTGACGCGAGATGCACCAGTCCCTGATGTTCTCCATCCAATGCACGTATGTGTTCTCCCATCTTCTTGGGTAGAATACGATATCCCCGTCCTTCCATGCCTTAAGGGCTTTGTCCGCAAGGCTCTTCATGCTTACGAACCACTGCTCTGACAGATACGGCTCTACTACTGTATGGCATCTGTAGCAATGGCCTACCTCGTGATCGTGGTCAGTGACCTTGACCAGGTATCCGCCATCCTCGAGATCCTTGACGACTAGCTCCCTTGCGTCTATTGCCATCATGCCCCTGTACTTCTCAGGCACATTGCCATTAAGCGTTCCATCTGGATTGAGGAGGTTGATCGCCTCAAGGCCATGCCTTCTGCCGCATTCCCAGTCATTCGGGTCATGCGCCGGCGTGATCTTGACCATTCCTGTTCCGAACTCCATATCGACGAAGCTGTCTGCGATGATAGGGATCTTCTTATCGGTAAGAGGAAGGGAAAGGAGCTTTCCTACGACATCCTTGTAGCGCTCATCATCGGGGTTGACTGCGACTGCGACATCCCCGAACATAGTCTCAGGCCTTGTCGTAGCGACAGTGATATACCCGGATCCATCAGCATATGGATATCTGACATCATATAGCTTTCCAGGAAGCTTTACATGCTCGACCTCATCGTCAGCAAGGGCAGTTCCGCACTTCGGGCAGTAGTTCACAAGGTAATTGCCCTTGTATATGAGTCCCCTCTCGTAAAGCGTGACGAAGGCTTCCCTGACTGCCTTTGAAAGCCCTTCATCCATCGTGAAGCGCTCATGGTCCCAGTCGCATGAGCATCCCATCTTCTCAAGCTGCGACTTGATGATGCCATGGTGCTTATCCTTGACCTGCCATGTCCTCTCGAGGAACTTCTCCCTTCCCAGGTCCTGCCTTCTCAGGCCTTCCTTCGCAAGCTGCCTCTCAACAACGTTCTGCGTTGCGATTCCTGCATGGTCTGTGCCAGGGACCCAGAGAGTAGGACGGCCCGTCATCCTGTGATAGCGTACGATAATATCCTGAAGGCTGTTGTTGAGAGCATGCCCCATATGAAGTATTCCGGTGACATTCGGTGGTGGCATCACTACTGAGAAATGCCCTTCTCCATCCTTGCGCGGAGCGAATTCACCTTTGTTCTTCCAATCTTCGTATATCCTATCCTCGAAGTCCTTTGGGTTATAGGACTTTGAAAGCTCAACTGCCTTCATACCACCTCCGAAAAAAGCTTTGCTTTGATTCCCGTTTATTATCGTTTTTTTCTATCGCATAATCAATAGCAGTAACAAAAAGGCATGAAGCATGATAGAATCGGGACAAAGGGGTTATTAATGAAGAGAATACTATTCGCAGCATCTGAATGCGTACCATTCGTTAAGACAGGAGGACTGGCAGACGTCGTAGGAAGCCTTCCTCAGGCAATGGACAAAAAGGAATATGAGATAAGGGTTATACTGCCTTGCTACAATGCTATCCCTGAGTCATACAGGAACCAGATGAAGACAATCTACTACTTCCAGATGGACAACAGGATATATGTGGGAATCAAGGAGCTCGTCTATCAGGGAATCACGTATTACTTTGTGGACAACCAGCAGTACTTCAATGGGAATGTCCCCTATTACGACATGTTCCAGGACCTTGAGCGATTCGCATACTTCTCGAAGGCTGTACTCTCTGCGCTGCCTCTGATCGGATTCAGGCCGGATATCATACACTGCCATGACTGGCAGGCTTCTCTCATTCCCGTATACCTCAATACGGTCTTCCAGGGAGATCCGTTCTTCAGAGGGATCAGGACGATAATGACGATCCATAACATCAGGTTCCAGGGCACATGGAACGTCGGGCATATAAAGTGGGTATCGGGATTGCCTTCAGAGTGCTTCAGGCCCGGCCTTCTTGTCAGCCCATACCAGGACAGGAGCTATCCCGAGTCCGAGTGGACAGCCTCGATGCTGAGAGGAGGAATCGTATACAGCGACTACATAACGACTGTATCCAATTCATATGCCCAGGAAATACAGACGCCTCAGTTCGGAGACGGGCTTGATGATATCCTTGCATGGAGGAAGGACAGGCTCTGGGGAATAATCAACGGCATTGACTGCAGCGCATATGACCCTAGCACGGACAAGGCAATAGCAGTGAACTTCAACAAGGTCAACTTCAAGGCAAGGAAGAAGGAGAACAAGCTTGCGCTGCAGAAGCAGCTTGGGCTCAAGGAGGATCCGGATGTCTTCATGCTATCCCTTGTATCGAGGCTGACAGACCAGAAGGGACTTGACCTTATCGACCAGATCATGGACAGCATAGGAAACAAGAACATCCAGTTCGTGATCCTGGGAACCGGGGACAGGAGGTATGAGGATATGTTCAGGTACTATGCCAACAGGTACAAGGGCAAGGTATCTGCAAATATAATGTACTCAGACAAGCTCGCTCATATGATCTACGCTTCATCCGATGCTCTTCTCATGCCATCTGCGTTCGAGCCATGCGGACTTGCACAGCTGATTGCATTCAGGTATGGAACAGTCCCTATCGTGCATGAGATCGGAGGACTCAAGGATACAGTCAAGCCATACAACCAGTTCGAGCAGACAGGAACAGGCTTCTCATTCAGGGGATACTCATCAGGAGAGCTCCTTGACAGGATCAACCATGCTGAATGGGTCTATTACCAGAGACCTAAGTACTGGAAGGGCATCCAGCAGAGGGGAATGAAGGAAGACTGGTCATGGAAGAACAGCGCAAGGATCTATGACGACCTGTATAGGAGAATGTAAGCAGAAAAGACAGGACGCATCCCTTAATACTAGATCCTTTTCTAAAGGCAATAACAACGGAAAAGGAGGAAATATAGTAAAGGATGCGCCCTTCTTTATCATACATTCAAAATGGAAAAAGAAAAGCAAAATCATATGATAATTTGAGTTAACTTTTCCTATTCTTCCATTCATGGCACCTAAGGGTGCTTTTTTTCCGCACGCATCGTTCGATTTCAGCCAGCTTTTCAGCTTTCTATGGAAAAGGATCCCGCCTTCAGTGAAGGCAAGGAAACACTGCCTTGCATTGCAGCAATGAAGGGGAAAGCAAAGAACAGGCAGACCCATTCCACCTGTTCATTCATACCTGACCGATCCGGAGAATGCTTATTTCCGATCTTGCAGCGCGATAAAGATAAAAGGCTGCCGGAATACATCCGACAGCCCTCCTGGAAACCAGAAATGATCATTTCTCCTCAAGAGGCTTAAGTCCCTTTATCGAGATATCGACCTGATAGCCCTTGCTGTCAAGGTACTGAAGGATCTCCTCTAGGGTGTAATTCTCAAGTGAATCGTAGGCAGGACTTGAGACATAATGGACGTTGCTGCTATCGGCCTGTACGGCAAACGACGGGAGTATGTCCTCTGTCTGGCTCTGCTTCGAGCCGAAGAACATGAATCCTCCTATGAAGATGAATACAACAGCGGCAGCTGCTGTAACCATCGAAGGCAGGGATATCTGAACCCTGCGCCTGAAGAAGCTGACCTTGCCTTCATTCAGGTACTTCTTCTCAAGCAGGCTGTATATCCTGTCCTTGTTCCTCAGAAGCATATCCTCAGGGTAATCCAGATCATGCATGCGATCGGAGACTGCCTTCAGGTCCTCAAGATGCTTGCGGCATGCAGGACAATGGGCAAGATGCTCCTCTACCTGGGTCCTGTATGGCTCTAGGAGCTCCCCATCCAGATATGCAGAAAGCATCTGTGAATCAATACACATACTTGTCCTCCGTATTCAAGGCCTCCTCAAGCTTCTTCCTAGCCCTGTGGATCCTCACCTTCACATTAGTCTCAGAGATTCCAAGCACCTTGGAAATGGCACGGTAATCGAGACCCGAGAACTCCCTGAGCTCAAGAGGGATCCTGAGATTCTCAGGAAGGGACTCTATCGCATCCCTGAGCTCCCTCCTGCTCTCCTTCTCGATCACCTCCGTCATTCCATCCCTGCTGTTCGAGATGGCTGACGGCATCTTCCTGACCTTCTCAACCATCTGGATCTCCCGCTTGTTGCTGCGGATATGATTCAGAGCGAGGTTCTTCGCAACGCGGATAAGCCAGTACTTGGCATCATCCTCGCTAGGGAACGTCATGTTCTTGATATAGAACCTCTCGAAGGTCTCCTGGGTAAGATCCTCTGCAATATCAATGTTGTATACGATGTGGAGAATCACCTGGATTATCAGCTGGTAATCCGCATCGTATATTCTCTTGAAATCATCGCGATCGGTACTCTTTATCTCCATATTCTCTAACAAACTTCCTGGTCAAAAGTTACACTATTTTCTCAAGAACAGGGCCCTTGGGAGTATCCTTCACAGCAAAGCCCCTCTCGAGAAGCTCGGCTCTGATCTGATCGGCTCTTGCATAGTCCTTGTTCTTCTTGGCAGCTGTCCTTTCTTCCACAAGTGCCCAGTCCTCATCGCTTCCGACCCTTTCCTCTGACTTCGCGGCAACCTCATCGAGCCTAAGTCCGAGGATCCTGTCCATCCTTAGCGCAGCATAGAGCTTCTCTCCGTCTGAGAGGGAGGGATCCTTCATCATCACCCAGAGCTTCGAGAGGGCCTGAGGCGAATTGAGGTCGTTGAACATGGCCTCGTTGAATGCCTTCACATGCTCCTCTGCCCTATCGCTTGGAACTGCAGCAGAGGACGCCTTGAACTCGCTTATCTTGTCAACAAGGCTCTTTCTTGCGGCCTTCGCATGGTCAAGTGCCTCATAGGAGAACTTCAGCTGGCTCCTGTAGTGCCCTGAAAGGCAGAAATACCTGTAATCGAGAGCATCGTAGCCCTTCGATTCGATGACCGGAAGAGTCAGGAACTCACCAGAGGACTTGCTCATCTTCCCTGAGTCATTGAGCAGGAACTCACCATGGCACCAGTAGTTGACCCATGTGTGGCCTGTGGCTGCCTCTGACTGAGCAATCTCATTTGTGTGATGCACAGGGATGGCATCTATTCCACCGCAGTGGATATCGAAATGCTCCCCAAGGTACTTCATGCTCATTGCAGAGCATTCGATATGCCATCCAGGATATCCGACTCCCCATGGCGAATCCCATGTCATTGCCTGGTTCTTGAACTTGCTGTTTGTGAACCATAGAACGAAGTCCTTGGGATTCCTCTTGTTGGAGTCAACATCGATCCTCGCGCCGCTCTTGAGGTCATCCAGATTGAGCCTTGCCAGCTTTCCGTAGTCATCGATCGTATCGATCGAGAAATAGACATTGCCGCCTGCTATGTAAGTGTGGCCTTTCTCCTCGAGGCGCTTGATCAGGTTGATCATGTCCTGTATATGGTCAGTTGCGCGGCATACCACATCAGGCCTCTTTATATCCAGATCCTGCTCATCCTTGAAGAATGCATCCGTATAGAACTTCGCTATGTCCCATACGGATTTTCCCGTCTCCCTGCTCCTCTTGCCGAGCTTATCCTCTCCATCATCGCCATCGCCTGTAAGGTGGCCGACATCAGTTATGTTCATGACATGCTTCACATCATACCCTTCGACCTCAAGGGTCCTATGAAGCAGGTCCTCGAAGAGGAATGTCCTCAGGTTTCCGATATGAGCATAGTTATATACCGTCGGACCACAGCAGTACATGGAGACCTTTCCTGGTTCAACAGGGACAAATTCCTCAACGCGCCTGGACATCGTATTGTACAATCTCATGCTACTGAATCCTCCTTAGCTTAAATATGGTTATTCCTAGCTATTATGGATTATTAGGGCATAAAAGACAAGAAAGAGGCATCCTCATAGGGTTATCAGGATACCTGCTTCGATCCTTTTCCCATCTATTCGCATCCGCATCCTCGTGGAGCGCGCATCTATGGCATACTCGAGCTCGAGCGCTGGATAGCCTCCATGGCTGATGATGCGTGCATTGCCTATCGATAATACAGCCTCGATGCCTGTTCTCCGGACTGCAATGGAGAGGCTTCTGGACATGATAGCCAGCTTATCGCTCCGGTAGCTCTTTCCCTTGGATGAGAATCTCTCCTCTCCTCTGTATGAAATGGAAAACCCTTCAATGGAGAACCCTGTCCTGTACACGGATCCTGAAGATCGGTACTCAGATGAGTACACAGGCCTTTCACCATAGTGTCTTTCCATGTCGATATAGAATCCGCCATGGGAGAAGTGAAGCTCTACCTGCAATAATTTGTCTATATTATTTTCATATAATTCAAATATTTTTCCATATCTTATTACTGCATTTATTGTATCGTTTCCTAAGTATACCATACAATGCCCCTTGACTCCGAGCTCAGGGATTCCCGATACGACTGCACCGGCTTTCAGGTACTTGGAATCATACAGTAACCCTGTATAGAACGCACACCTCCTTCCATATGAGCTATCCTGAATCCCCTCCTTTCCATCGCGCATGAATGCAGCGATCATGAAGGAAGCGCTGCTGCTATGCATCTCAAGCCCCGCTCCCCTTGCCGATACAATAAGAGACGATGCATCGGATGCGAAGGAGACAGCCCTTTCGCCTTTATCGGAATCCACCTTGAGATTTGCATCGAAGGAGAAGCCTGAGAACGGATCCGTTACAGCCTTCACCAGCTTCGATGATTTCATGCTCCCCGACCTGAAGCCGCCTATTCCGAAGGAAAGGACATCAGGGGAGACAAAGGCCTCAACGCAGGGGCTGGAAACCGCAATGCCTTCGAAGGAGGAAGCGATTTCCGCTGCGTTGAGGCAACAGAGGGAAAACATGATGATCAGCAATACTGAGATCATGCTATATATACAACCGGACCCATGGATTTTGCCAGATTGCGCTTTGCGATGGCCAAGAGCCGCGATATGCCATCCAGAATCGCCTTATTTGCCTTCTTAATGGATGCATGACTGTACAAAATGCATTCTTTCTGATAATTTTTTTATACTGTTTAAACATTTATAAAGGAGCCGGATAATGGTTATCTTAACCCTTAACTGCGGCAGTTCATCTGCTAAGTACCAGGTATATGACTGGGATAACAAGGATGTCCTCTGCGTCGGTATCGTAGAGCGTATCGGTCTTGAATATTCAACAATCGAACAGAAGGCAACAGGAAAGGAAGTATACGAAGCACGCTTCAGCTCACCTACTCATAAGGAAGCAATCGAGCTCATTCTGAAGATGCTCATCGATCCGAAGTACGGATGCATCGAGTCCCTCAGCCAGATCGGAGCAGTCGGACACAGGGTCCTCCACGGAGGAGAGATGTTCAAGAAGTCCACTCTCGTCGACGATCAGGTCATCGAGGATCTGAAGAAGCTCATTCCGCTTGGACCGCTTCACATGCCAGCTAACATCATGGGCATCGAGGCAGCACGCAAGCTCATGCCAAACGTTCCTCAGGCCATCGTAATGGATACAGCATGGCATCAGACAATGCCTGAGGAGGCATTCATGTACGCAGTGCCATATGAGTGGTATGAGAAGTACAACGTGAGAAGATACGGCTTCCATGGAACAAGCCACCTCTACTGCGCCAAGAGAGCTGCAGTGCTCCTCGGAAAGGAGAACAAGGATACCAACGTCATCATCCTCCATATCGGAAACGGCGCATCCGCATGTGCTGTCAAGAACGGAGTATGCGTTGAGACATCGATGGGACTCACACCGCTTGAGGGCCTCGTGATGGGCTCCAGGTCAGGCGATCTCGATCCTGCGATCATCCCTTACATCTGCAACAACACAGGCCTCACTGTGCAGGAGATGGATACATACCTGAACAAGAAGTCAGGTCTCGTCGGTCTCTGCGGATTATCGGACAGAAGGGATGTCCAGAAGGCTGCAGCAGAGGGCAATGAAAAGGCTCAGCTTGGAATCGACATGGAAATCCACAGGATCAAGAAGTACCTCGGCGCTTACTATGCCCTTCTTGGAAGAGTCGATGCCGTTGTATTCACAGCAGGAGTCGGAGAGATGGGCGACCACATCAGGAAGGGAGTCCTTGAGGGCCTTGAGAATCTCGGAATCATCCTGGACAAGGAAAAGAACGATCTCTCGCACTGCAGGAATGCAGAGACATGCATCTCGGCAGACAACAGCCCTGTCAAGGTATTCGTCATCCCGACGGACGAGGAGCTTGTAATCACAGAGGATGCTTTCGCTCTCATGAACGGAACATACGATGTGCACACGAACTTCCACTACACATTCGAGGATCCAGCCTATGTCAATAAGGCAAGGGCAAGGGGCCTTAAGGACAATCTTGCGAAGAAGCCAGAGCTTGAGAGGATCATTGCTCTTCCTCCTTCGAAGTGCTGCTGCTCATCAAAGGGCTGCTGATCATGATGCCATCCTCAGTGATGGCATTTTTCATATCCTTCTATAATAATAAAATCATATTTTTTCATTCTGATTTCAGATTATTATTTCATCGTTTAATACATATAGTACTGCTTCTCCTGTAATATAGGCATGTATGAAGAGGAAATAAGCCGCTCTCTGAAGGAAGACTTCGGATTATCGTATCTCAGACCGCATCAGATGCTTATCATCCAGAGCATCCTGGAAAGCATAGACTCCGGAAGGAAGCGCGGTGTGATAGGATGCCTGCCTACAGGAGCCGGCAAGAGCCTATGCTTCATGCTTCCTGCCCGGCTTAGGAAATCGAGGATGATCGCAGTCTTCCCTCTCCTGTCATTGATGAACGACCAGGCAAGGAGATTCAGGGAAGCAGGTATAGAGTGCGAAATCGTGCGAGGCGGGATGGATAGGAATGAAAGAAGAAGGATCCTGATGTCATACTGCGCGGGAAGGACGCAGGCAATTCTGACAAACCCGGAGATGCTTTCGTTCTTCCTATCAGGCCCAGAGCTATGCTTTCTTGATAAAACGGATTTATTCGTGCTTGATGAAGCGCATACCGCTGTAAGCTGGGGAAACAGCTTCAGGCCATCGTTCAAGGCACTCTCCTCTGTGCAGCCAATGCTCTCCCCTACCGTGACGCTGGCATTCTCGGCAACCATAGACAAAGAGACATCCGAAGGCATCAAGAAGCTTCTTTTCCCTGGGATAGAGCCGTACATAGTGCATCAGAGCATATTCAGGGAGAACCAGTTCTTCGTATCGATCCACTCCCTATGCAAGGATAGGGATCTGGTAAGGCTGCTTGAGAGCGCGGATAGAAGGCCAGCCGTCGTATTCTGCAGAAGCAGGCTTGAGGCTGAGAGAACAAGCACGATGCTTTCCGGCTTCTTCAGGTCATCATATTACCACGCTATGCTTCCAAAGGATGAGAAGGAGAGGAAGGAACGCGAGTTCTTCTCATCCGAGGATGGCGTCATGTGCGCAACCATAGCATATGGTATGGGTGTGGACAAGAAGGGAATAAGGACAGTCGTCCACACATCGCTCCCGCAGAGCGCATCGGACTATCTTCAGGAATCGGGCCGAGGAGGGCGTGATGGGAATGTCTTTCTAAGCATAGTGCTCTACTACAGCGATGAGGCATCCCCTATAAAAAGAGCATTCGTATCAGGATGCATCAGAAGCTCGCTTCTGAACGCAATGGGAGAGAAGGATGTGGAAGCAAGGTGCCTCAACTGCTCCGGCTGCGTCCCATATGCCTTCGAAAGATCCGGAGAGAAGGAGATTATGGATTTCATGAGAAAGCATCGCATCGTGACAGAGAAGGGCATCGTAATGCGCTTGAGAAAGAGGAAAGCCGCATCAGGAAGGCTCTCTGAATGGAGCAAGAAGGAAATAAAACGCGCAATCAGGGAACTTGAAGCAGAAAGAAGGCTCCGGATGATTGAATTTTTCGGAAACTGCTTTATTCTTCTAGAAGGAACAAAAAAAGCAAAGACTGAAAAAGGAAGATAATATGGAAGCTCTGCACCGTTATTACAAGGGACTGTATGGAACAGGATTCTCCCAGGAGGATCAGGACAGGAGATATGAAAGGCTATGCAAGGCGTATGAGGAAAGCTTCGGCAGAAGGCCAGAGTTCATTCTCTCATCATCGGGAAGGACCGAGATAGCAGGAAACCATACTGACCATAACAACGGGCTGGTGATAGGAGCTGCAATCAACTGCGACACGATAGCGGCCGCAGGAAAGAGAGAAGACATGGTTGTCAATCTCTACAGCGAGGGCTTCACGCCAGTCAGCATCGATCTGTCATGCCTTGACAGGAGGGATGAGGAAAACAGCCACTCCGCTTCGCTTGTGAGGGGAATAGCAAGAGCGATGAAGGACAGGGGGTATTCCATAGGAGGCTTCGATGCATGCACTTCATCGAGGGTCCTCAGGGGCTCCGGTCTCTCCTCCTCCGCTGCAATAGAGGTTCTCATCGCAAAGGCTTTCAATACGCTCTTCAACGATGACAGGGCATCGGATGTCGAGCTTGCGCTAGTGAGCCAGTGGGCAGAGAACAACTACTACGGCAAGCCATCGGGGCTTCTGGACCAGCTGATCGTAGCCAATGGAAGCCTAGTGAAGGCAGATTTCCTTGATCCGTCATCACCTGCAATAGAGAAGCTTGATGTTGATTTCGCATCCTATGGCCTGGACCTTGTGATCACAGACTCAAAGCAGGACCATGCAGACCTGACAGACGACTATGCATCGATTCCCAGGGAGATGAAGGATGCCGCTTCATTCTTCGGCTGCAGCACAATGAGAGGAGTCTGCAAAGACGAATTCATAGCATCCATCCCAGAGCTCAGGAGAAAGCTCGGGAACGACAGAGCCGTTCTGAGGGCATACCATTTCATCAGCGAGAACGAGAGAGTCGTGAAGATGGAGAAGGCCCTGAAGGAAAAAAGGATCGATGACTACCTTGCGCTTGTAAGGGAGTCGGGTAACAGCTCATTCAGGTTCCTCCAGAATCTGTATCCCTCCTCAAGGCCGGCAGAGCAGGCGCTCTCCGTGGCGATTGCCCTATCTGAGGACTATCTGGGAGGAAGAGGAGCAGTGAGGGTTCATGGCGGTGGCTTCGCAGGAACCATACAGGCCTACGTTCCCCGTGAAATGACAAAGGGATACATGGAGAGGATGGATGGAGCATTCGGGGAAGGAAGCTCGATGGTGCTCTCCATAAGGCATGAGCCTGTATTCTCGCTGAGGATATGACACACAGCAATCGATACTTGTAAATTCCCGGTATTTGAGCATAAACTCAGAACGTGAAACGCTTAGAAAACAACAGCATGAATACGAGAATAACGGAAGGAGTGATCTGGAAGCAGATTTTCTCCTTCTTCTTTCCTATCTTCTTCGGCTCCTTCTTCCAGATGCTCTACAACACCTTCGATGCGATTATCGTAGGACAGGCACTCGGAAAGACAGCACTCGCCGCCGTAGGTGGCGGCACGAGCACCATGATCAACCTCCTGATCGGTTTCTTCACCGGGATATCATCAGGAGCTACGGTGATTGTCTCGCAGTTCTATGGAGCTGAGGACGACAAGCGCTCGAGAACGGCTGTGCATACGGCATTGACGCTGGCTATCGCATGCGGCGTCATTGTATCAATAGGAGGCTTTGCTTTCACGGATCCCCTCTTGAGGCTCATAGGGACGCCGGATGACATATTCCCGCAGGCAAGCCGCTATCTCCACATATATTTCTCAGGTGCGCTTGCAGTCGTTCTCTACAACATGGGAGCAGGCATCTTCAGGGCTCTTGGGGATTCGAAGAGACCGCTTTACTTCCTCATTGCAGGAACTGCAGTCAATATAGTCCTCGATATCATCCTGATAGTGTTCATGGATATGGGTATCACAGGAGCGGCGATTGCGACTGTATTCTCCCAGATACTCTCTGCATTCCTCGTGCTCCATGCGCTTTCAAGGAGGACCGACTGCTGCAAGCTCGAGATAAAAGCACTCGGCATAGACCGCAATACACTCAGGAGGATGCTCCTGATAGGCTTCCCTGCCGGTGTGCAGTCCGTCATGTACAATATCTCGAACATGCTGATACAGGCAAGAGTCAACGGCTTCGGGACCGACACAGCCGCTGCATGGGCAGCCTATGGAAAGCTTGACTTCATATTCTGGATGATGATAAACGCATTCGGAATCGCAATAACCACATTCGTCGGACAGAACTATGGAGCAGGTAAGATAGAAAGGGCGAAGAAGGGTGTAAAGACATGCTTTATCATGGCAGCTATCGCAACCATTGCATCCTCCGTAATATACATATCGTTCGGCAGGGAGTTCTACTACCTATTCATCAGGGATGAGGAAGTCATAGACATCGGCATGCGCATTCTGCTTACAGTCGCACCGACATTCATCACATACATCGCTGTGGAGATTCTCTCAGGAGCATGCCGCGGCGCAGGAAAGGCCGTAGTCCCTACCATTATATCAGTGGTAGGAATCTGCGGCCTCAGGATAATCTGGCTGAATATACCGGCATTGATGGTCTCGATCGAGAGGATAATCTTCTGCTATCCTGTCTCATGGACCATCGTATCGATTCTTTTCGCAATCTACTACAAAGCCGGCGATATCTACAGCGAAAGAAGGAAATCAGGCAAATAGAGCGTGGTAATCGGTACCGATCTCCACTGCCTTCGATGGGCTCTTCATGATCCTGTATAGATTCTGAGGAATCGGGACCGAGATGCCAAGAAGAGGCTCAACGATGCTGTCGAACTTAGCAGGATGGGCTGTGGATACCACGATTGCGCCATTTTCCCTGAAATGATCCCTCCTTACCTTCTCTCCGCAGGCTGTATGAGGGCAGATAACGTATCCCCTTTCCTCGTATACGGCCTTGATCGTAGCAAGGATCTCATCATCGCTTACGGAGTATGACGTGAAGCTCTGCCTGCATGTCTCCCAGTCCTTGAAGAGAGCAAAGAGCCTCTCCATATTGGAAGGAGCTCCGACATCCATGGCATTCGCAAGCGTCTGAACAGACGGTCTTGGCCTGTACTCTCCGCTTTCAAGGTAATCAGGGATGGTCCTGTTCGCATTCACAGCAAGGCAGATCCTTCCGACAGGAGCACCCATTGCCTTTGCCCAGAATGCACCTGTGGAGTTGCCGACATTGCCTGATGGGATTATGAAATCGGCCTTCTTCCCATGCTTAGCATAGTAGAGGGAAGAAGCATAGACGTAGTATGCGCACTGGGGAAGAAGACGCCCGAGGTTAATCGAATTGGCACTCGAAAGCCCTTTGTACTGAGGATCCATGAATGCATCCTTTACCATCTTCTGGCAGTCATCGAAGCTTCCATCAACCTCGAAGCTCTCGACATTGCCATCCCAGCCTGTAAGCTGCGCACGCTGCCTGGCAGCTACCCTGCCCTTCGGGAAAAGGACCTTGACCGATAGGTGCCTTCTGTTATGGAAGGCGGCAGCTACTGCGCCTCCTGTATCTCCAGAGGTTGCGACAAGGATCGTCAGGTCCTGATTCCTCTTATCCAGGAGCCTCTCCATCGTGCATGCAAGGAACCTTGCGCCGAAGTCCTTGAAGGCGGCAGTCGGCCCATAGAAGAGCTCCATAGTCTCATTCAGATTGCCATCATCATGGAAAGAGATGGGGAAAGAGAATGCATCATTGCATATATCCAGCAGATCAGCTTCCAGCTCATCGCCCTCGAAGAAAGGCTTAAGCGATGCATACATAGCATAAGCAAGGCCTTTCGAGAGCGTGAAATCGGGGCTGAGCGATGGCATCTTCTCAGGAATGAACAATCCTCCATCCGGAGCAAGGCCCTTGAGTATCGCATCCGATGCGGAGAACCTGCCGCCATCTGCGGATCTAGTTGAAACGAACTGCATAAACCCTCCTTCCTCAGATCCTCGATCCAAGGTATGCGCTTAAGCGCAGAATATCGGAGAACACGCCTGCTGCCGTGACCTCCGGTCCAGCCCCAGGTCCTTTGATCACCAGTGGCTGCTTATTGTATCTGTAAGTCGTGAAGGCAATGACGTTGTCAGTGCCCTCTGCCTGCGAGAATGGATGGTCGAGAGGATACATAGCAAGGGATACCGAGCATGTGCCGTTCTCCACCTTGCCAACATACCTAAGGCTCTTTCCTTCGGCCTTGGCCTTATTGTATAGAGAAAGCATATGGTCGTCCATCTCAGCAAGGCGGTCGAGGAACTCTTCCTTATCCAGATTCCTGAGGCTCTCAGGGACAAGGGATTCGATATCGATAT
>JAXFQZ010000146.1:0-7873 GCA_034178685.1 Candidatus Ornithospirochaeta sp.
CTTGAGCCAATCCAGGGCGAAGGCGGCGTGATACCGGCTCCTGTTGAGTTCCTGCAGGCTGTGAGAAGAATCACTGCAGAGCTCGATATCCCGATGATCGTCGACGAGATCCAGTGCGGAATGGGCAGGAGCGGAAAGGTCTTCGCATTCGAGTATGCAGGCATCGTTCCTGATGTCATCCTTGCCTCTAAGGCTATCGGAGGCTCCCAGCCGATGAGCGTGGTTATCTACAATAAGGCGCTCGACAAGTGGACAGCCGGTGCTCATGCAGGAACGTTCCGCGGCAATCAGCTGGCCATGGCTGCCGGAACCGTTGTCATCGAGAGGATCAGGAAGCCTGAGTTCCTGAGCGAGGTCGTCAGGAAGGGCGGCAGGATCAGGAAGGCAATGGAGGACCTTCAGAAGGAGGTCTCCATCATCGGCGATGTAAGAGGCAAGGGCCTCATGCTTGGCGTCGAGTTCATAGACCCCAATGGCAGGAAGGATATAATGGGCAACCCCGAGCCATCAGGTGAGATCGCTGCGAAGGTCCAGCAGCTCTGCTTCAGGAACCATCTGATCATGGAAAAGGGCGGGAGGAACGGAAGCGTGATGAGATGCCTCTGCGCGCTCACTGTGACCGATGATGATATAGATACGATGATTTCCATCTTCAGCAAGGTTGTTAAAGAGGTGGATAGAGATGCTTCAGTCTGATTGTATCCTTTCAGCCTCAGAGGATTCGAAGTCTTCCTTCAGGAAGGAAATCGGGATGACGCTGGATTCAATCCTCTCGTCTTTCTCCGATGATAGCGCGTATTCCGGAATCGATCCTCTCTCCCTGAGGGAGGAAATCGGTAAGCTTGGCTTCCTTCCAGAGGAAGGCATGGGCTTTGATAAGACGCTTGAGACTGTGCGGGAGAGCATCATGCCTCATCTTCTCCGTACATGGTCTACATCTTATATGCCGCACCTCCATTCACCTGCGCTGATCGAGAGCATTGCATCCGAGCTTATTATCTCATCTTTCAATGACTCGATGGATAGCTGGGACCAGGGGCCTGCTGCAACCGAGCTCGAGGTGCATGTGATAAAGGGCCTTTGCAGGCTTTTCGGCTTCCCTTCAGAAGCAGATGGTGCATTCACATCAGGAGGATCCCAGTCGAATCTCTCTGCGATAATAGCAGCGCGTGATGCTTACTGCCAGCGCGTGCTCGGGTATGATGTCAAGAAGAAGGGGCTTCCTGAATGCTATGCTCGCCTTAGGCTATATACATCTGAGATATCTCATTTCTCGATGGAGAAGAGCTGCCATCTACTGGGCCTCGGCTATGATGCAGTGGTTAAGCTTCCTGTGGACAGCTCCTGCCGCATAGATATAGAGAAGGCCGAGAGAATCATAGAGAAGGACAAGGAGCAGGGGCTTCTTCCTTTCTGCATCGTCGCCACAGCAGGAACGACTGATTTCGGATCAATCGATGATATGAAGGCCATCAGGAGGATTGCAGACAGGTTCGGTATGATGATGCATGTCGATGCAGCATATGGCTCCGGGCTCATTGTCAGCGATCGCTACCGCTCAAGGCTCGATGGGATCGAAAGCGCTGATACAATCACGATCGATTTCCATAAGATGTTCCTTCTTCCTATCTCATGCTCTGCCGTGATAATGCGCGATGCATCCCTCCTAGAGCCATTCGAGCTCCATGCCGATTACCTGAATAGGGAGGAGGATGAGGAGGATGGCTTCATCAACCTTGTCGGCAAGGGCATCCAGACCACCAGGCGCTTCGATGCGCTCAAGGTATTCATGGCCTTCTCTGTAAGGGGCAGGAAGGGCTATGGGGAGATCATAGACAAGTGCGTGGATAACGCCATGTACTTCTACCAGAGGCTGATGGATGATGATTCCTTCGTTGTCGCTGTCAGGCCGGAGATCAGCTCTGTCGTCTTCTGCCTCGATGCATCTGATGGCATCAACAAGGCAATAAGGAGGCGCCTCCTTGCTGAGGGCATCGTGATCGGGCAGACAGTCAAGGATGGACGCACTATGCTCAAGTTCACTCTCCTCAATCCTGGGCTCTCGCATAGCCATATTGATGACCTCATTGAGAGGATAAGGACTATCGGAGGGGAACTAATGTCTCGGAAAACAGGGCAGTAGGCATTCTCTGTAGCAAAATGACCCGCTTTTGGAGGCTTTTTCCTCCTAAGCGGGTATTTTTGTCAGCTTCCATATTGTATCAATAATTTAACACATTTATATAATTCTATATATAATAAGGAAATAGCAAACTTGGCACGCTTTCTGCATATTCGTTTGTGTAAACAAAAAATATATAGGAGGCCCAATATGGCAGATAACAATATCACTAGATACGCAGGCAGGAACGTTCCAGCTACATTCGATGATTTCTTCGATTCGATGATGGATGTGTTCGGTGTAAGGGACTCGAAGTTCCCAGCAGTGGACGTAGAGGAAGACAAGGATGGATACCAGGTAAAGGCAGAGCTTCCTGGATACAATCAGGATAGCATCAAGGTATACATCGAGAAGCACATCCTTCACATTGAAGGAAAGGCCCATGAGGAAGAGAGCGAGAAGGAAGGAAAGAAGTACATACTCCGCGAGAGACGCTCAGCATCATTCTCAAGGACATTCAGCCTTCCTGATGGAATAGAGGAAAACAATCTTGAGGCGAAGTTCGAGAACGGAATCCTCTCGATCAGGCTTCCAAAGAAGCCGGAGGAGAAGCCTCAGAGAATCGAAGTGAAGCTCGGCTGATGAGGAGAGGACCGGTCCATAGGGATCGGCCCTCTTTTTTTCACCCGTAATGCGATTTCATTATTATATTCTAGGAATAGCCGTATTCTGGCTTTCAGGAGAATCGTAATGGGAAGATCTAGGCTTGCAATAATGTGCATTGCATTTGCTGCTGTGTTTTCGATTATTTCATGCAGCTCGGTTTTCGATGCATCAATCAGCGGTACCGTCAGGGATCCCAGCAAGGCTGCAGGGGACTCTGCAAGCGGCATCGGAGGCGTAATGGTATATGCCTACAGGGACAAGGCGGAATGGGAGAGAAAGGCTTCAGGGTGGCAGCCCGGGACGATCTTCTCAGATAACTCAGTCCCTTCAGCGAAGAGCGCAGCCGATGGATCCTTCTCCATCTCCACCCTGAGGTGGGAGACAAGCAATCCTGCATATGGCAAGGATGCAGACAGGACGACCGTCTACCTTCTTGCATTCAAGAAGGAATACGGGCTAGTGAAGGTAGATGGCAGGATCGTTCAGTCCGATAAGGCGAACAACTTCGGCTATGTGGATATGAACATGATCGCAAGAAGCAGGAAGGTGACAGTCAGCTTCGTCGATGCGGATGATGCATCATCCTCCGCTGGAACGATTGCTGATACAGATGGATTCGCATTCAGGTACACATACAATGACGGCTATGAGGATATAACCGAGTATGTGAGCAGCGTTTCAAATGGCACGCACTCAGTGACGATGAGCTATGTCACGTCCTCATCCCCTGAGCTGAGGATCAGCGAGATCTCGACAGGCTCCGAATGGAAGTATGCAGGAAGCGGAGAGACGCTGGAATCGGGATCCGGGAAGGACTACATAAGGATAAAGTGCCAGAACCAATGGGAGACAAAGACAGTCAATGTGAATCTTCTGGATGGTTCTGTTTCCAGCTATCCTCGTCTTTCCGATCCGATTGACTTCACTTATTCGTACAGCAACGGCGATGGTGAGACTAAGACCGATACCATCACAGCCCAGAATGGATCTGCTTCATTCATTGTACGCTACAGGAAGGACGCATTCCCATCATCCGATCCGTTCACTGTTGAGCTCTCAGGATTCAGCAGCAGCGGAAGCCGTGAATACTGGACCAGGACTGAAGGGAGGGACGATGGCACTCCTTCAAACTCTGCAATCGTGGTCAGCGACTTCTCGTCGGCGTCCTCTAAGAGCGTTGATGTCTACTTCAAGAAGAAGGCAATAAGGCTTGATGGTTTCAACGGGTACTTCATCTCAGTGCCAGGAAGCGAGCGCTATATTGGAAGCGACAGCGATAATGGAAAAATGATCCTCCTTTTCAAGGGATCTGAGGAGAAAGCGCGTTGCATCACAGGAAGGAAGACTGTGAACCCAGGGGATTCAAGCATAATAATCAATGGATGCTTCAGTGGACTCGGAGCAGGCATTGAGCTTAATCTGACCTATTCGGATGATTCGAATTACACTTCCGATTCCATAGAGCTCACGCTGAAGAGTGGTTCTGATTCTATAGGCACTATCACATTCAACAGCGCATCGGTCATGACGGATGCCGATCTCAGGTTCATGGCAGGAGAGGTGGCGGAATATGATCTCTAAAGCAACGTCCGTCGCCATGGCTCTGCTCATCCTTGCCCTGGTCCCTCTATCGGCAGAAGAAGGATTAGGGTACGATGAGCTGGTCGGTTCTATGGTGTCTCTCAATACTGAGCTCAGGAAGGCAGACCAGGCTGTGGTCCAGAGCGGGCTTGATGTGAAGAACGCAAAGGCCCAGTACAGCCCGGCTATCGACCTTACTGTCTCAGGGACATACATGCCTAATCCTCCTATCGGAAGGATAACAATGAGCGTGGAGGAGCTGCAGGGACAGCTCGGAACGGCTATACCCGGAGCAGGGGCAGGGGAATACGTTACTCTTTACGATGGAATGGGGAACTTCATGTTCAATGCAGGAGTGAGCATAACCCAGCCTCTCTTCACATGGGGCAAGATCCCTGAGTCGGTCGACCTCTATAAGGCCATTGCGGATATAAGGGCGATAGACAGAAGCGATAAGGAGGAAAGGCTTTCCTCAGAGCTCTCTGCACGCCTCTGCGCTATGCGCTACATGGAGGAGATGCTCATTCTTCTTGATGAAGCCAGTGGCCTTGCTGATGAGCTTCTTTCGATCTCGGAGGATGCATATGAAAGCGGAATGATACTCCGTGAGGACCTTGCTGAGGCACGCCTTGGAAAGATGGAGCTCGATGTCTCGAGGAAGGAAATAGAGGGTGAGGCATCGAAGAACATGCAGGCTATAGGAAGCATCACAGGACTCGAAGGCATTGAATCCTCCGATATCATCTTCGAGGTAGATGAAGCATACATCGATGCTGTCTCTGAGATGGATGAGGAAGAGCTTTTCAGAAGCGCCTTCAGAGGGGACTCAGCCTCCCTGAGGATGCTCTCGAAGCAGACTGAGGCTCTGATGAAGAAGAAGGAGATTGCCGACGACAGCGTGTACTGGAAACCTGATTTCGCGCTCCAGGTAAGCGCAAGCTATGGCGGTGAGTATCTTCCTTTTGCCGAGAAGAACTGGTACAGGGGCGATGACTATGGCCTCTATGTCACGCTTGCGATGAAGACGACTCTCTGGGATGGCGGAAAGGCCCTGAATAACATAAAGAGCGCTGAGAGCGAGATAACGGCAAGCTATGCTGACTATGATGCGGCTGTCGATATGCTGCAGCAGTCCGCCCGGGAAAGCATAACAGCCATGAAGCTCTCCAAGGCCCGGATAGAATACCTTGAGCTTAAGAAGGAGACAGCGCAGTCCCGCCTTGATATCCTCAGGATGCAGCTTGAGGAGGGCTGGTCCTCCAGGATGGATATTCTTAAGAAGGAGATGGAGATCAAGGAGTACGAGATCGGGATAATGAAGGAGAGGATCTCCCTCAGCCAGGCCGTATACACGCTTTCGTATCTGTCTGGTATCTGAAAGAGATAGGCCCTGAAACGGTGTTCCACGGGCCTATTCTCTCATCCTTGTCATGATTATAGCACTGGATCTGTCATCTTTCTATGCATTTATAAGTAACAACAGCGCCTTTTCCTGAGGTTTTTGACTTATGGACCTCGTATTTCTTCGGAAAGGCCTTTATCAGCTCCGATAGCTTGGAGAATCCGTATGCATACGGAGTGAACTCCGGCTTGACTCTCTTGATGTATGTGCCTGCCGCGCTGACATTGACAAATCCATCGTCATCCTGGTACTTCTCGTATGCTATCCTAAGCAGTGAGTGCACATCCTCAAGGTCGGGATAGTATTCATTGCTTGTGTATTCCTCGAATGCGTCCTGCTGCCTATCGCTTCTCGTATCCCTCTTCTCCTTGCTGTCGTTCGAGGAGAGGTATTCGAGGAATATGAAGTCATCGCAGGCATTGGTGAATGCCTCCGGCGTCTTCTTCTCCCCGACTCCGATGACAAAGACGCCTTCCTCCCTCAGCCTCACTGCAAGAGGCGTGAAATCGCTGTCGCTTGAGACGAGTGCGACGGCATCATAGCTTCCTGTGTGGAGCATATCCATGGCATCGATCACCATCGCGATATCTGTTGTGTTCTTGCCCGCGACGTAGTCGAACTGCTGCTCAGCCTTTATAGCGAGGCGCTTGATCTGGTCCTCCCACTTGGAGAGCCCCTGCTTCTTCCAGTTGCCGTATGCTTTCTTCACGACTATGCGTCCATATGTGGAGACTTCATAGAGCATATCCTCAAGCTTTGAGTACTGCGTGTTATCTGCATCGATAAGGACTGCTATCTTCTTGAATTCGTCCATTTCTGTATCCCTCTATACTATCCTGTTGAGCATTCCGCCAGAGACAAAGCTTGATGCATTGCTCTCTGCGATCTCCAGGAGCCTCTGCCTTGTCTCTTTCGCCGCCCATGCGATATGCGGTGTGAAGACAGCGTGCTCATGCTTCAGGAGGATGCTATCAGCTGGCGGTTCCTCAGATAGGACATCCGAGAGATACCATCCGATCCTGCCATCATCGAGAGCAGATAGCAGAGCTTCATCATCGACAAGGAGCCCTCTTGCTGTGTTGATCAGGATCACGCCCCTCTTCATCATCGATATGGTGCTATCCCCGATCATCTTCCTTGTATCCTCTGTCAGAGGAACATGCAGTGAAATGATATCCGAGCGTCTGAATAGCTCCTCTCTCCCTACAGCCTCGATGCCATCTGCGGCTGAATGAGGGCTGTATGAGATCACGTTCATCGAGAATGCCTTTGCGATCAATGCAACCTGACGCCCGATTCTCCCAAGCCCATATACGCCGAAAGTCAGGTCCTTGAGCTCCCGAAGCGCATCAAGATAGTAGCAGAAGTCCCTGCTTCTTTCCCATATGCCTTCCTTTACGCTCCTGCTGTACTCCGATACATGGTTCGTTACGCTCAGAAGCAGGGCGAAGACGTGCTGTGCGACGGCTTCCGTGCTATAGCTGGGGATGTTTGTGACTGCTATGCCGCGCTCTCTTGCGGCCTCTATGTCTATTATGTTGTAGCCAGTGGCAGTGACACCGATGTATTTCAGATCAGGAAGCCTGTCCATCAGAGAGCCATTGAAGGGTACCTTGTTGGTGATCACAAGCTCCTTTCCCCTTGCTCTTTCCTCTGCTTCCTCCGGCGTCGACCTGTCATATACTTCGAAATCCGCTATGCGGCGAAGCCCTTCCCAGGAGAGGTCCCCTGGGTTCAGGGCATAGCCATCAAGGATCACTCCCTTTCTCATTCTATCTCGATCTGGATGTCCTCGTCATCCTCGTCGTCCTCATCATCATCTTCTTCATCATCATCGTCTTCGTCATATTGATCGAAGTACTCGGTGAAGTCAGCGATCTCGCTAGTGGGAAGGACGATTGCGTTCATGACTGCATCCTCCAGGGTGTCAAGCTCCGTAAGATAGTTGATCGTATCATGGACGGCAGTTATGTCCTCCTTCGTGTAGTAGAGGCTCCTTCCGATTTTCTCGAATCCGAGATCCTCAAGAAGGTCATCGAGCTCCTCGAGGGCGTCAAATGCTTCAAGACCTGTGTTGTCTGCCAGCACATCAGTATCGATAT
>JAXFQZ010000166.1:0-7106 GCA_034178685.1 Candidatus Ornithospirochaeta sp.
AATTGTTGTACAATCAGCTATGGGGATATCCAGGAGTCACGGTAAAATGAAGGATAACAAGGATAGGATCAATGTCTACAAGGTAATCTACGATAGGATCATCTCAGGTGAGTACCCATCAGGATACAGACTCATAGAAGCAGAGCTTGCACGGGAGCTTGATGTCAGCAGGACTCCTGTGAGGATAGCGATAGAGCGTCTGGTATCCGAAGGCCTGGCACGCCATGTCCCTAACAAGGGAGCAACCGTAAGGCAGCTTTCATTCGACGATGTCATAGGGCTCTACCAGATCAGGGAAGTCAACGAAGGGCTTGCTGCGAGGCTTGCGTGCAGGAATGCGGATGAGCATGATGCAGAGGCCCTGAACAGGATCATCTCCGAGATGGAAGCAACAGACGATATCGACAACTACTACAGGCTATGCTCCGAGATACACAAGTACATCTTCGCTATGACCAAGAACGAGTTCCTCGAGGAATTCATCGAGAAGATATATGCGATCACAAGCCGTTTCCATTTCGCAGTCCTCTATATGCCGCATAGGACCAATTCCTCCAAGGAGGAGCATAAGAGGATCGTCGAGGCTATTCTATCGAAGGATGAGGACAGAGCCGAGATGACAATGAAGGAGCATATAAGGCATAACGCATCATTCTATCAGGACAGGAATATCAGAAGCTCCCTGAAGGCGCTCTCGAACCTGAATATCGAATAGCATCCTTCCTGATGGGAGCATGCAGCGTCTCCCCTCCTATTCATCATCATATTGCATTGAGAATCCAGGCTCATGGCAGGGATCTCCATTCGTGCCTGTTCCTCCTCCCCTATTAGATTCTCCGCTCGAATCCGTCAGCCATCACACAGCCCTCAATCCTTCATATGCAGAAAGAGAGCTGAAAAGGACTAATAAAGCTCATGGAGCCTGATTGCATGATGGACTCTCTTCCCCGATATTGATACCATTGACAAAACATAATCAGAGAAAAGGAAGTACAGATGAAAGGCTTGAGGTTTTCTGCCATTGTCCTTGTTCTGCTTCTTTCAGCAGGCATGCTATATGCTGCTGATACATGGGCAGTAAAGGACAGCAGCGCTGTAGAGAGGGTTTTCAAATCAGGGTTCCTTGACAGGAATCCTCTGACAATCACCTTTTCCCAGGAGAGAGGAAAGTAAGGCTGTCCTTATCCTCGGTGAAGAACATGGATACCGTATCGATAAGGGTATTCAAGGACGATAATAAGTATCTGAGTATCGAGGCACCGCTGAGCGCATCTTCTAAGAGCAAGAGCATAGACATACTCGATGGAAAGGAATACTATCCCCAGTTCTCGATTCTGTTCTCTTCAGATGAGACTAAGAACAATTATCGCATCGAGATCCTGGGAATCAATGGTGGCAATGAGAAAGAAATAAAGAAAGTCGTGCTTAAGGAAGGAAGCACTGATTTCAAGCTTAAGATCGATGAGGTTCTTTCTGCAATCAACGGAGGAAAAGCCTACAGGATCGGAGACAGGGGCCCAGCTGGGGGATATATCTTCTATGATAAGGGTAACTACGATAAAGGATGGCGTTACCTGGAAGCGGCTCCACATGATGTCAGAGGCTCAGTGGATGGCAAAATAGTGACATGCGATATAGATTTCGTAAGCGAAGATGGGGAACTCGATTACTATTCCTTCCCAGATGTTTATGTGTTTGGACACTCCCCTGTTGAAGGCAAAGACCCCCATTTACATTCTGATTCAGGAAAGGAAAATACGGAGGAACTGCTTGAGTACTTCAGCAATTATTCCAAAGTCCTATCTGCGAATCCTACTTTCTGGAATTTTGCTCATGAGGTCAAAGCATACGGAGTGGCTCTTTGCGATAAGCTCGTATACAACGGATATGATGACTGGTTTCTGCCAAGCTTCGAAGAGCTGAAGATCATACGTGAGAATCTCTATAAGAAAGGCATAGGGGATTTCGGCAAGAACCCACAATATGCATATCTGGCTACGTATTCTACTGGAGCTATCAGACCATATTTCTTCATAGTTGATGAATATTCCCCAATAGATCCGTTATTCATTCAGAGATGGTTAGATGCCGACTCTGGCTCGTTATTCTACGTAAGAGCTGTCAGGCAGTTCTAAGGAGGACAATGATGAGAAAAATTCTTTCTGTTTTCTTTCTGATGGCAATCGCATCAAGCTATGCATTCTCTGCCAATATCATTGACCCTTGGGCCATATACGCTGGTGACAATGTACAAAGCAAGTACATTGAATTCGAAGAAGGCAGTCTCTGTTTCAGAATGGACCCTTTCACTAAGACAATAAAGGTAAAAACAACGCATGGAGATAAATTAGGGGACGATGCCGTCCTTGCGTTAACCTTCAGTGATGATATCATTACCTATGGAGAGCTTTCAGGGCCAGATTATAACAGATGGTACACATATCACGGGGATTACGACAAGTTTGCAGAGCTCATATCCCACGAGTATTATTACGGATCCAGTGTAGATTATGTAATCACCTCTTCAAGCTATAAGAATTCACATAAAATATCCGTGGATTACTATTACAAGGAATACGATCTGATGAGAAGGCTTGAAATACTTGACTACAAGGATGTCTATGGAGAGAAAGGACCTGCAGGTGGATACATCATCCTTGACAAAGGAAGCTATTCCGAAGGCTGGAGGTACATCGAGGCAGCCCCATACGATGTAAGATTCTACAATGGCAAGTATTCATGCGATGGAGCGGATCCTCTTTACAAATTAGCAAAGACATACATCAGCGGCGATCCCAGATACCAGGATATGCAGTTCTCCCGAAATCTCGGCGATGCTAAGAAGCTGACATACAATAACAGCAATAGCTTTACTGAAGCATGCAAGGAGCTTGAATACAATGGGTACTCTGACTGGCTCCTTCCTACAATCGAGGAGCAATATCTGATAGCGAATAACCTCTTCTCAAAGGGGAAGGGAAACAGCTCCATATCTGATGTCAATTTCGCGGAATCGCAAGTAATCCGTCCAATAAGGTATTTCTGATCGAAGATGGATGCTCCCGCAAGGGAGCATTCATTTTCATTGCTTATCTTAGAATTCCTCCACCCTATATAGCCTTATTGTCGTGCTGATATGGTCCTCTACAGCCTTGAGCATGCCTTCCTCATCACCAGAGATGCATGCATCGGCTATCGCATCATGCTGCTCAATAGTGAGGGCAAGCGTGCTTGGGGAATGGACATCGAAGCCTACGAACATGCACTCATGTGCCCTGAGGTCCTCGTACATCTTCGTTATTATCGGATTGCCTATGCTTCCGACTATTGCCTTATGGAGCGCGAAGTCATGGTCGGAGAGCATCGAGAAGTTCTCCTTCGTGAAATCCGAGATGCAGTTGCTGTATTCCCTGTCGGTCTGCTCCAGCAATGCTCTCAGCGTCCTTACGAATCTCTCATCGCACCTCGCAGCCTCTATAGCGTAATGGACCGCTTCCCTCTCGATCATGAGACGCGCCATCCATGTGTTCCTCATATCGCTTTTGCTGAAGGATTTCACCTTGATCCCGCATCTGGGGATCGCAACTGCAACGCCTGTTGCGACAAGCTGATTCAGTGCCTGCTTCACGGGAGTATCGGAGACGCCGTACTCCTCGCACAGCTTACGCACTGTGAGTCTGTCGTTCTGGCGGTATACGCCGTTCTGGATCCCGGCCTTTATCTTCAGGGCTATTTCGTCAGCAAGCAGTGATGATTCCATGCTTTTTAATATATACACTGAAGAGCCAAATTGCAAAGAGAAAATTAGGCCTAAAATTATCCTTGACATACTCCATATCTGATTTAAAATTATCCTGAAATTAGACCTAATTTTCTGGAGGTTGGAAAAACAATATGAGAAAACTGATCGTTCTAATGCTTGTTGCAATGCTCACAGCTGGCTTTGCATTCGCAAATGGATCATCCGAGGCTAGCAGCTCGAGAGAAAAGACATTCGATATCGACCTTGCAACAGCATACGCAGGCGAGGGTCCTGCAGGCAAGGCACTCGTCAAGTTCGTTGAGGATGTAAAGGCAAAGTCCAACGGCACAATCAACATCAACCTGTTCACAGACGGAACACTCGGAAACGCCAAGGACAACTACACATCAATCGCAAGCGGCGACCTGGATATGTGCGTTTCCGGACTCGAGGCTCTCGATCTCTATGCACCTGAGTACACATTCCTCGACTGCCCGTTCCTGATCAAGGACTGGGACCACTCGATGAACCTGCTCAACAGCGGTATCGGCGACAAGCTCAAGGAGCGCTATGCTGAGAACAACATCATCGCACTTGCATGGCATAAGAGAGACGTCCGCGTTCTTGCTTCCAACAAGAAGGTAGTCACACCTGAGGATGTAGTAGGACTCAAGCTCAGGCTTCCTGGAATGCAGGTATATGTAGATGGATGGAAGAACCTCAAGGTAACATCGACGACAGTTGCTATGAACGAGCTCTATACAGCTCTCCAGACAAAGGTCGCAGAGGCTTGCGAGGGCGGATACGAGCAGATGACGACACTCAAGCTCTACGAGGTACAGAAGTACATCGCTGAGACAGACCATGTATATGAGTTCGGCGGCCTTTACATCAACAAGCAGCTCTATGAGTCAATGAGCGAGAACCAGAGGAAGGTCCTCGACGAGTGCGCAAAGGAAAGCATGGCTTATGCAGATGAGCTCGCTTCCTCTCTCAGGGAAAGCTACAAGAAGCAGTGCCTTGATGGCGGAATGCAGTTCGTAGAGCTCGACCGCGAGGCATTCGCAGCAAAGATGACTGACTACTACAAGGATCAGTTCGCAAAGAAGTGGACTGTAACCACATATGACGAAGTCATGAGCTACGCAAAATAATCGGATAATCCACTTAATTTTGGGAGGAGCAGGTGGAGTCATACTCTGCCTGCGATTTTTTAAGCCTATGGAACAACTAAGGAAACTTTCAAGACTCTATCTGAAGACAGTTGAGATGATCTGTATCTGTCTTCTGATGGCAATCCTGGGATGCATGCTGATCCAGATACTGTGCAGGCTCCTTGTAATAAGCCAGAGCTTCACAGAGGAGCTTGCAAGGATCTGCTTCTGCATCCTTGTATTTGTCGGAAGCCCCCTTGCGCTGGCAGAAGGGCTCCATATCGTCGTGGACATGCTTGTAAGGAAAGCAGGGCCAGCAATGAAGAAGGCCATCCTTGTCCTCGATGGAGCAGCAATCGATATCTTCTCCGTATTCTGCATAATCGGCATGATCACGATGATGAAGTCATCGAAGCTGACTACCGCAGTCGCCCTTCCCTGGATAAAGATGAACTGGATCTATGCCCTGATACTCATCTCGTTCTTCTTCCTGTTCATAGTATCCACCGTGCAGATCGTTCTCGCCATCCAGGGCAAGGAAACGACTGTCGATCTCAATGCAGAGGAGAAGAAGGCTGTCAATGAAGCTGCGAACAAGGAGCTTGAGGAATCGCTGAGAAAACAGCTCGGAGGCGGTAAATGAACATATACGTAATAATCATACTGCTGGCAATGCTGGCATTCTTCCTTCTCAACATACCTGTATACGTGTCAATGACCATCGCAGGGTGCATCCTCATGATGGCCACAAGGGGCATGAAATGGGGAATCCTCGCGCAGTACCTATATACAGGAGTCGACTCATTCACGCTCCTTGCGATCCCTCTGTTCCTGCTTGCCGCTAAGATCATGAACAGCGGCGGAATAACAAGAAGGCTCTTCAATTTCTGCATGAAGGTCGTAGGATGGCTTCCTGGCGGTCTTGGACACGTCAATGTCCTCACCAGCTTCATCTTCGCAGGAATGAGCGGAACCGCTGTATCAGATGCCTCAGGACTCGGCACCATCGAGATCGAGAGCATGAATGAGAACGGATTCGACAACGAGTTCAGCTGCTGCGTAACAGCCGCATCCTCCACTCTCGGCCCGATCGTCCCGCCAAGCATCCCTCTTGTTGTATATGCAACTGTATCGGGAGCTTCTGTCGGCGCACTCTTCATGGCAGGAATCATACCCGGCATTGTCATGGCTGCTATCATGATGATCGTAGTATCGCTATACGCTGTATACAGGAAGTACCCTAGGACGAAATTCCCCAAGGCAGGAGAGTTCTTCACAGCATTGAAGCAGGGCTTCCTGCCTCTGATGGCTCCTGTGATCCTCCTTATTGGAATCTACGGCGGCGTGTTCACCCCGACCGAGTCAGCTGCTATCGTGGTAGTCTACTCCCTTGTGCTGGATCTCACGATCTACCATGCACTCACATGGAAGAAGTTCGTGCTCCTCCTGAAGGAGACTATCCGCGATACGATCACCATTGCGATGATCATCTCAGGCGCTACGTTCTTCGGCTATGTCGCAACACGAGCGCGCATCCCTCAGATGATCCTCACGGCAATGACAAGCATTGTCTCAAGCAAGGTAGTGCTTCTGCTGATCATCAACCTGTTCCTGCTGATCATAGGATGCTTTCTGGAGACAGCAAGCGCAATAACAATCGTCGTTCCTCTGCTTCTGCCACTGCTGAACCAGTATGGAATCAACCTGACGCACTTCGGAATCATCATGGTCCTCAATCTCATGATCGGCCTTATCACTCCACCGTTCGGGCTCGTGCTCTTCGTCGTGAGCAAGATAGGAAAGATATCGATCGGAAGATTCTCCAAGGCACTGATCCCATGGATGCTGACGCTTCTTGCGGCTCTGCTTCTGATCACATTCATACCACAGCTCAGCCTATGGTTCCCGACATTCCTTGGAATGGGAGTTTAGAAGATGAAAATTACAGAGATCGCATCCTATCCGCTGATATGGAAATGCCCTGTGCCGATTGCCGATGCTGTAGGGACATCGGCATGCCGTAAGGCGCTCTTAGTCGAGATCAGGACAGATAAGGGCATCTCCGGGCTCGGTGAGATCTTCCTCTATGGAGCCTCGATCAATGGTGCAAGGGCAATCCTCGAGGAGCAGATAGCGCCCCTACTGATCGGACAGGATGCAGAAAAAATCGAATACCTGTATAACCGGATGCTGTGGGCTACAATGGCATC
>JAXFQZ010000037.1:0-2703 GCA_034178685.1 Candidatus Ornithospirochaeta sp.
AGAGAAGGATCCCGGGTGCCTGTAGAAATTCTTCCAGTCGAGCTCCCAGATAGTATTGCAGCAATCATAGAGTATGTGCCTTTCGTGAGTGACGATAATGAATGCGGACATCGATGCCTTAATCCATGACTCAAGATACTCGATGCTCCTGATATCAAGGTGGTTCGTGGGCTCATCGAGCAGAAGCAGGTCGGGCCTGAGCGCTATGGCTCTTGCAATAGCGGCCTTCTTCTGCTGTCCACCTGAAAGCGATGAGAATAAGCGATCAGGCTCTATGCTCTCTCCCATATCGGTCATGAGCGCAAGGTATGATCTCTCGATATCCCAGAGGTTCTCCTTCTCTATGATCTGGTAAAGCCTTGTGTATTCCTTCTCGTTGCCGCTTTCAAGCGCCTTGTGGTACTCATCGAGGATCCTCAGGTTCCTGTTCCCCGAAAGATAAAGGAATGATGAGAGCGTTGTGTCCTCTCCATACTCTGTATTCTGCTCAAGATACACTGTGTTCGTGCCGCTCTTCAGGGAAACAGTGCCTTCATCGGGCACCAGAAGCCCTGCGATCGTCCTAAGGAATGTGCTCTTGCCAGCTCCGTTCCTGCCGACTATTCCAGCCTTCTCGCCCTCTTCAAGGCCAAGGACCGCATTCTCGAAAAGAGGCTCGTCCTTCACTGCTTTCGTAAGATTCTCAATGGAAAGGATATTCATAGCTTGGATTCTATAGAAAGCCGTCGCGCCTTGCAACATCGCCATGCCTCATCAGCCGCTGCAGCGGATGCTATGGCTGAAAGGACTGCATATGATACTGCTATCGGGATGAAGGACAGCGTAAGCGGGAATAGAAATAGAAGAAGCCCAGTTGCCCTGCTGAGATCCGTGTGATGCATCTCAGGGTCGATCCTCAGCATCCTTGATGCTATCATCGTGAAGATCCTGACTGCTGCAATTGCAGCGATGATGATCCATACAGGACGCGGTACTGGGATAGCAGGCAGAATACGGATCGCTGCTATGAGGAAAAAGACAGCATCAGCCACGCTGTCAAGCATTGCTCCTGTCCTTGAGACGGTGCCGGTCCTGCGTGCGATCCATCCATCGAGGATATCCGAGATGCCTCCTATGACGTAGAAGGCAAAAAAGGGGCTGGAGAATGCAGGAAACGGAATAAGAAGGATTCCTGATACGATCCTGAGGAGCGTGAGAGCGTTTGCCATAGATGGAATATGATAGGGTTTTGCTCCCTTCTCAGGCAATAGCTATCTTCACTGAAATCGAAATGATGGATATCATCAAGGCTATGGTTAAGGATCTGGATATCACGCTATCCCCGGAGGAGGCATTCTCGGAGGAGAGCGCGAGGAAAAGCGCAGCAAGGAAAGCAGGAGTCCGGGAGAAGGACATCTCAGCTCTGCGCTTCATCCGCAAGAGCATAGACGCAAGACGGAAGGATATTAGGATAAACGCGAGAGTGAGGCTTTTTATCGGGGAGGAGGGCCGAGCTATGTACAGCCCTGTGTTTTTCCCCGAAGCGTCTCCTGAGAGGAGCGCTGTCGTCGTGGGCTTCGGGCCAGCAGGCATATTCGCATCCCTTGCTCTCCTTGAGAACGGCATCAGGCCGATAGTCCTCGAGAGAGGAAAGGATGTCCATAGCAGGCGCATCGATACAGCAGTCCTGAGCAGGGAGGGCATCCTGGATGAAGAGTCGAACTACTCATTCGGGGAGGGTGGCGCCGGAGCATTCTCCGATGGCAAGCTGTATACGAGGTCCGTGAAGCGCGGAGACGTAAGGAAGGTCCTTGCGCTTCTTTGCCAGCATGGAGCCGATCAGAGCATACTGTATGAGACGCATCCCCATGTCGGGACGGATAAGCTTCCCACGGTCATCGAGAATATGAGGAATACCATCGTGAGCCATGGAGGAGAGGTGCTTTTCGGGAAGAAGGTCACATCCCTTATCATCTCAGGAGGCAGGACGATCGGCGCAAGGTGCTCAGATGGCTCTGAGTATATGGGGCCTGTGATTCTTGCAACTGGTCACAGCGCCAAGGATGTCTACTCGTTTCTCCACTCGCAGGGCATTACCCTTGAAGCGAAGGACACTGCGATCGGCGTGAGGCTCGAGCATCCACAGGCCCTGATCGACAGGATGCAGTACCACAGCCCTGAGGGAAGGGGGAGGTTCCTTCCTCCTGCCTCCTACAGCTTCGTCACGCAATCTGAGGGAAGGGGAGTGTACTCATTCTGCATGTGCCCAGGAGGAAGCGTGGTGCCTTCAGCTTCCGAAGAAGGAATGCTCAGCGTCAACGGCATGAGCTCTTCCTCCCGCTCAGGCTCCAAGGCCAATGCAGCCATGGTGGTGCAGATAAGGCAGAGTGATATTCCTGGAAAAGGAGTGTTTAGTATGCTTGATTGGGTGGAAGAGATTGAAAGAAGGTCATTCTGCCCTCTCTACCAGGCTCCAGCCCAGAGGATGGCAGATTTCGTTCAGGATAAATTCTCCTCAACTCTTCCTTCCTCGACCTATGCTCCAGGGCTGGTATCAAAGAGAATGGATGAAGTTCTTCCTCCCCTTGTCTCCTCATCCCTTCGCCTTGGCTTCAAGGCCTTCGACCATATGACAAGAGGCCGCTTTCTGACCAATGAAGCTGTTATGATAGGAAGCGAAACCAGGACAAGTTCTCCTGTAAGGATTCTCCGGGACGAAGGATA
>JAXFQZ010000038.1:0-3687 GCA_034178685.1 Candidatus Ornithospirochaeta sp.
ATGAGCTCTCGAAGGCAGAATTGATCCTTACGTACATTGTGAAAGGCTCCTCCCTTGTACGCGGGATGAGGATAGCCGCGAAGGATAGGGCAATCACAATCAGGAAGGCCCTCTACTCGATGGACTATCTCTTCGGCGACAAGGATGTGACGTACTTCGAGGGAAGGCATTGCAGCGAGAGGACGAGAAGAAGAGCCTCTGTAGGAACTGGGGCCCTTACATTCACATCAAGGCGCGGAGCGACCTCCCACCAGATCAGCAATGGCTTCATTCTCTCCGATAGCTCTGCGAATGAGGATGGAGGCAACGCAGTCCTGATGGAGCTTCTCTGGTCCGGCTCGTTCACGTTCTTTGCAGAGAAGAACCAGTATGGATCTACAAGAGCTGCGCTAGGTATGGGAAGCGAGTACTTCGAGTACTGCCTGAGGGATAGCTATCTGGACTGCCCTGAGCTCCTTCTGACCTTCTCTGACAAGGGCTTCGGGGATCTCTCTGTCAGGAACAGCAGGTTCATCATGGATCATATAAGGCATAATCCCGCATCGAAGCTCAATGCGCCAGTGCTCCTCAATAACTGGGAGGCAACGTACTTCGGCTTCACAGGAGAGAAGCTCATAGAGATTGCAAGGAGCGCAAAGGCGCTTGGATGCGACCTCTTTGTCCTCGATGATGGCTGGTTCGGGCACAGGAACGACGATCTATCGTCCCTAGGCGACTGGTATGAGAATACAGAAAAGCTTGGAATGGATCTGGGATCCCTCTCCGAGAGGATCAGGAAGGAAGGAATCGCATTCGGATTGTGGGTTGAGCCTGAGATGGTGAGCGAGGAAAGCGATCTGTACAGGAAGCATCCTGACTGGGCGCTCAGGCTTGAAGGCAGGAAACCATCGAGGGGCAGGTACCAGCTTGTCCTCGATCTTACGAGAAAGGATGTGAGGGACTTCATACTCTCGTTCCTGACGGATCTTATAGAAAGAGGAAAGCTTAGCTACATGAAGTGGGACTATAACCGCTTCATCACCGATTTCTTCTCATCTGAAACCCCTCGCGGCCAGATCGAGTACGATTACATCATCGGGCTCTATTCGATATTCGAGAGCCTTAACAGCAGGTTCCCTTCCCTTATGATCGAAGGATGCTCAGGAGGCGGAGGAAGGTTCGACCTGGGAATGCTTTACTGCACTCCCCAGTCGTGGCTCAGCGATGACACAGATGCAATCGAGAGACTGGATATCGAGATAGGTTCCTCATACCTTTTCCCGATAGCTTCGTTTGGATCCCATATCTCAGCTGTCCCAAACCACCAGACAGGAAGAAGCACGCCTCTTTTCACAAGAAGCACTGTGGCTATGCTTGGCTCCTTCGGCCTTGAGCTAGATCCTGATTCCCTCTCCGATGCCGAGAAGGATGAGATAAGAGCAGAGATCGTGGAATACAGGAAGCTTTCGTCTCTGATCAGGAACGGTGACTTCTACCGCCTCAATGACACAGCGGAGTACTCTGCTGCAATGGTTGTGTCTGAGAACAAGGAAGAAGCGCTTCTGATTGCAGTCAACAGGCTCTCCCATGGCAATCCCCTCGACCGCTATGCAAGGCTCACCGGCCTTGATGAGAAGAAGATATACAGGGTGAATGGAATGACGATGCCAGGCAGCCTTCTTGTGAATGCAGGGCTCCTTATACCATTCTCGTTCACTGTCGATTACGAGGCTGTGAGGCTTCATATCAAGGAAGCGAAGTAGAGAATCCTCATCCACCAAGCCATTGAGCGTGCTATACTATTATGCTATAGGAGATCAAAAAATGGCTTTCAGGATCATATATGGGGATGCCCCTGATGGGGATCTTAAGATGGATTACAAGTGCGCCGAGAAGTTCGGGAATCTCCGGATCGGGCGCCTTGCAGTGTATTTCCCTTCCTTCCCTGTTGCTGACTATATCCCGCTTTCAGCATTGACTGGCGCATGGGTTAGAAAGCGCACGCTCCCTGTTAAGGGCTGCTGCGGAGGCCATGTGCGCGTCAGTGTCCTTCACCTTTGCTACGGCAGCGAGTCAAGGAACATAACGATCGAGAAGGAGAAGGCAGCCAATAGGGCCCTTGAGCTTCTCCTTGAATACTGCCCAGGCATATCAACCGAGCCTGAGACGGAGATAAGCGAAGGATAATGCCAAGCATACTGGAATTCAGCAAGGGAGACGTCATATACAGGGAAGGCAGCTTCGAGATGGCCATGTACCGCATCGTCAAGGGAAGGATATCTGTGATTGCAGACTACGGCAAGGAGAGTGAGATGCTCTTTGTCAAGGAGAAGGAAGGCGAGTATTTCGGGCACCTTGAGCTTATCGAGGCCATCCCGCGCTCTGCTTCGGTCATTGCAGATGAGGATACGGTCCTTGAGAGGATCACAGGGGAGGAGTTTGGATCCTATCTTGCTGAGCACCCGGAAGAGGGACCTCTGATCCTGATGCAGATGAGCGCAAGGCTGCGTGAGATAGGCGACCAGCTTCATGAGGTGTACCTCACGATCGATGAGTATATATCCGAGGACAGCAGCCATGATGAGTCCTTCTTCAATCGCCTTGCAAGGATAATAAGGCTTGGAAGGAGCGCAAGGATCCTATGATAGAGGAAAGAAGATACAGAAAGGGCGATGTGATATACAGGCAGGGCGAGAAGGCGAGCGAGATCTTCTTCGTCAAGTACGGCAGGGTCCACCTCTACCTCGATTACAGGACCGAAGGGAGCAAGCTCATTGGGATAGTGCCTGAAGGAAGGGTCTTCGGAGAGCTTGGAGTGATCGAGGATAAGCCCAGGACGATGACGAGCGTTGCTGCAGATGAAGTGATAGTCACAGCTGTCGACAGAGATTCCTTCCCCTCGTACATAAAGGAGCATCCCAATAAGATGTTCGTTGTGATGGAAAGCATAAGCAGCCGCATCCGCGCGCAGTCAAGGAAGCTTGCAAAGGCATGCTGGGCAGTTGCGCAGTATGCTGATGAGAAGGAAGCAAAGGGCGAGGTCGGAAAGGCCCTGATGGATGAGATGAGGGCTCTCGCGGCTGAGAACAGGAAGGCAAGGGGCTGATAGCCTGTAGTGGAATAGCATCAGCTGATGTAAGGATGCACCCATCAAGGGAAGGGCTTCTGTCAGTGCAGTAGACTATTCTTCCGGCAGGATCGATGGAGAAGCAAGAATAGGAAATGATGCATTCGCAGCAGGTCTTGTATTCGATTTCACAACAGCTGCCGGTGGCCTGAAGAGGAATGGCACTGCTGCAGAAGATGACAGGAAGGCACATTGCGCATGTGTTCTGGAAATGTTGTTCCAGCTGAGTGAGGTGAATCATGTCTGCAAAGCAGCAGATGCAGAGCTGTCTGGGTGGAAAAAGCTCAATGCTGATATGGCTGTTGTCATAACCGAGACAACGGATCCGGATCCTTTGCGTTAATGGTCCAGGTATAGAAAACGTAGCCTTTTCCGTTCCGCAGCATTATTCCCTGAAGGAATCAACGCCGAAGAGAAGGGATGCCTCCTCAATGGACATGGTCCTTCCCGGAGGAAGCTCTATCGAAGATGAGAGGGCAAGCTTCTCTGCTTCCCGGTTCACGATTCTTTCGCTGAATCCCTCTGTCCTTATTCCCCTGAGCCTGAGAAGCAGCATCGGGTCGTCATCGAGCTTCCTTCCT
>JAXFQZ010000045.1:0-3410 GCA_034178685.1 Candidatus Ornithospirochaeta sp.
GTAAATACAACATCGGGCTTCTCTATGTCTGAGGGCAGATACGGGCCAATAAAAAGCATGTCGACATCACTTAGATAAATCAGCTTAGGCTCTGTCTTCTTGGTGGTCTTGACTACGATTTGGACATCCTTATCGGTTATGATGACATAGTTGTATTGGTTCTCCTGAATCTCAATCTGTGTCTCCAGCGGTATTATCTGTCTTCTTTCTCTTGGCAGATCGCATCTCATTTCATTTCCTCCATAATGGGGTTATAGCTCACGATCAGCATTAAAGAAAACAGCTTCATTCAATTCCATCCATGAACCCGATCACCTCATCCCAGTATGCAGAGACAACTGCATCTTCGGAGAGGAATATCTCATGCTTGGAGCCGGGGCATAGGACAATCTCGATATTGCTGCACATAGATGCAAGCCTATAATGGCTGTCATTCCTCACAAGCGTGTCATCATCTGCCTGCATAAGAAGAACAGGGACTCTGATTCTCGCAGCTTCATCCGGATCAAGCATCTTCCTTGTTGCTCCAATGGAGGCATAGAGCCAGGACCAGGTAGCTCCGCATGTCCTGTAATGCTCATCATCAAGCCTCATCTGGAAGCTATAGAGGTATCTAGGATAGCTGGTTGCTGCATTGAAGCGCTCGTTTCCATCCCACTCATGGTGGCCAAACACGAATGAAGAGCCGAATCCAAGCTTAGCAGCAGATGCTGCAATTGCATATGCAAGGCTCTCAGGAATCCCGGGAAGCACGATACCGGACATTGGCGATGACAGCACAGCACCATCGAAGACATCCGGATACGTCTCAAGGAACCTGATCCCTATTCCTCCTCCAAGGGAGTGCGAGAAGAGAATCAGCTTGCCATCCCCTGAGCGAGGAAGGACTATCTCATCGATAAAGGCCTTGGCATCGGATACATAGACATCGAAGCTATCGACAGCGATCTTCGAGACACTCTCCCCTATGCCCTTGCTCCTTGATGAGTATCCATGGCCGAAGTGCTCAGGCATATATACATCGTATCCGGATGATACAAGGTAATAGATAGCCTCATTGTACTTCGGGATGAACTCGGCAAGGCCATGGAAGATGACAACAGAGCCCTTTTCTTCCTCTATATCGTAATAGGCATAGTGGATACGATGGCCATTTGCTGTAAGATAGCCTTCTGTCCTGATTGAATCGAGAAATGGCTCTGCTTCAGTCTTCATGGAATGAGAATAGCCATCCTCTGCTATAATCCGGGGATCGATTTCTCCAACATCAAGCACCCTATCAGGCGTTCCAGAAGCCTCAGGAGATGAGCACGATATGAAAAACACAGCCAGAGCTGCGATGAAATATGCTGTTCTTCTCATGATTGCAAGGTACTATCTTCGCTCTTCCATGTCCATACAGCTCAGAACATTTAAGAAATAAGGCGGGAATTCTCGGTTACTCGTATCCGAGATGAAAGCCTATTTTTCATACTTATATTTCGGCTAACTGACGGCACTCTGAAGTGCACTTCCTTTCGCACTGCATTCCTTTCCATATCCCGGAGGGATCGGCTGTCATAATCATCCCCAGGGGTTATTTCACACTTTCAGTTTTCTTCCTTCTGAAGGAAAGACAGTACATTATGATGGCGGCATAGTACACTGAAAGCGTGATGTCATAAAGCCAGTCATGATTGAAAAACATTTTCCTTACATAGGCTATTACATCGGAAAAGAGGAATATGCCTACCGTCAGGAAGTAGTATTTATCACCTGAGGATGAGACCAGCAGTGTGGCCAGTATTATGATGTACACTGCGATCAGCGGGATCCTCCAGTCAAAGCCAAGGGAAGATATCAGGATGATGATGAATACCGCGCTGATTCCGGCAAGGGATAGAAGCTGTTTTCCGGACATTCCGTATGATCTGATGTATCCGTCAATTGCAAAGAGATGACCTATTCCGTAGGCGCCTCCTCCAACGAGGAAGCTGGCGGGAGCAATGATGTCTCCGAGTGCGTAGAAGACCAGGGCCAGGAAGATTTTCCTTTCCGACCTTTCCTTAAACGGCTTCCCCAATATCCAGGCGGTTAAGAGCCAGCACAGGTTGATGGGCACTTTCAGGGCACAGCGCCAGGGCTTCATCGAGGGAGTCCTTCCCATGCAGTGGCATATAATGAGATAAAGTGCAGTCATTACTGCTCCTGTTACCAGGAATGACAATGCTCTTTTTCCCTTATCACTCCTCACCATGTTCACCACCTCCCAATGCCTTTATCTTTTTGAATAATAAGGGATAACCTGCAAGCGTGAACAGCCAGAGGATGATGTTGAAAATAAGTCCGGAAAGCAGGGAACTGACTATCATTGACATCAGAGTGGTTCCGAAATAATAGAGGGGAAGATACACGATTATCCCGACAATTAGTCTTGTGATTTTAACCTTCGGCGGAACAGCAGTTGAAAACCTGATGAATCGTCTTTCCAGATACAGTCCTGCGGCAAATCCGATTGTCGCTCCGACGCCGCTCAGGGTAATCATATTCTTCGGATCAGTGAGAAGTTTACCGCTAGTATCAAAGTGCAGCGGATAGGGTTTCATGAAGAAATACACGGCACTTGCCACTGCGATCACTACAAGGGCTGCCGAGACAAAAGCCGTGCGCTTGGCATCATCCCAGAACCAGTTGATGAGCCTGCTGAAGAGCCATAACAGGACAACCGCTTCCAGTACTCCTGCAAGGACATCCAGGAGTGTGTGCACCCCGAGATATACCCGGGAAAACCCTATCAGGATAAGAGCAATAATGCATAATGCGGATAAGGCCTTCTTCCGACCTGCCCAGACGGCAGTACCGATGAGATAGCCCGCTGCAAGCTGGGCATGTCCGCTCGGGAAGGAGTATCCCCCCTGATTCCTTATTGCGATTTCAGGCGGTGTGATCCTCTCATCCAGCAGCCACGGCCTCTCTATGCAGAAGGTCAGCTTAAGGATGTGGTTGGCAAGACTTCCCACGCTTAGGGAAAAAGCCATGATGCACCCTGCCTTCTTATCGTGGCACCAATAGATGTAAAGCGGTATCAGTGCCAGTACTGGTAACAGTCCCTGAGAGACAGCATTCATAAACGTGACACCTGCAGGTCCGAAGTAATCACGGATTAGCTGTATCTGATAAAGCTGGTCAAGGAAGAAATTCATGACGCCCCTCGTTATCAACAGTATACGACAAAACAGCATCATTTTAGACCTGAATTTCCAGAATTCTAACACGAATAATATCCAGTTACCGCTCAGGTACCATCAGAATGGAATGGTTTTCAAGAGAACAGAGTATTATAATTACTGATTCATTCCAAGCACTTCAGCGATGAGGTGCTTTTTGCATGGAGTGATGAGGAGCATGAGAGCAGGATCTGATCAAGATCT
>JAXFQZ010000046.1:0-5929 GCA_034178685.1 Candidatus Ornithospirochaeta sp.
ATTTTCCCTTTCTTTGAGCCTTGATGAGAAATCGGACATTATCGACCTCCAATGTCTAACGTTTGATATGTTAATCGTTTGATATATTAGTAACCTATTTTTTAGAGCAAATCAACATTTATTTTCTTTGTTTGCAATCACTTTAGGTTGAATTGAAAAAATGTGAAAAATAATTATAACAAACGTTTGACATGTGAAAATAGACTGGTGTAAATTGATTTTGTCAATGAAAAAATGAGATTGGAATGAAAAGATCCGTTAAGCTATCAGCAATTGCAATGATTGCTCTGGCTGCGCTTTCTTCCTGCGCAAAGAAGGAGGAGGCCAATACAGCAGCAGCTTCAGGCAAATCGAAGATGTCCATCACTCTTCTTAGATCAAAGGACATCTGCTCTCAGATCTTCGTATACGCGGGAGTTATGGTCAGGAAGGCATTCTTCGTCACTCCTGGCAGAGAGAAGGGGTTCTCGTACTTTCCGCTCTACGGATTCAGGGATGAAGAGGTCCTGATCGATATCAGCCATGAGAGCCTCCTTGATGAAGGCCTGGCTGTGATCATATAAGGAGGAGCGATGCGTTTCCCCTTTGTTCTAGATAAGGCATATGCAGTCCTGCCGTATTCGCCTGATGCCCAGGCGCGGGAGGTAGGCTTCTATAAGGAGAGCGGTGAGCTGATCACCTCCCTCCTTGTTGAGTATGATGAGAATCCTTCCGACTGGGTCTATCTGTCCTCTTCGCTCTTCGGGGAGAAGAGGATACTCATCGAGTGCGATGAGACGCTTATATCTCTCATGCGTACATCCGATGAGAAAAGAAAGGAGAATCACTTCTCCTTCCACTACACTCCATCCTTTGGATGGATAAACGATCCCAATGGGCTTCATTACAGGAATGGGCTATACCATATGTACTACCAGACCAATCCTGTCTCCAGGAAGTGGAACAACATGTCATGGGGTCATGCTGTATCCAGGGATCTGGTTTCCTTCGAGGAGAAGGATCCTGTATTCCTGCCTAAGGATAGCACCTGGGTCATCTTCTCAGGCTCCGCTCTCGATGGCGAATTCGCCTACACTGTTGCTAATGTGAAAGGGGATAGGAGATTCTACCAGGAGAGAAGATTCTCCGATGATGGCTTCTCGTTCGGAGAGAGCGAGGTCATAATCCCTAGCTTCGTGAGCGATGAGAGGGATCCGAGGCTTTTCAAGTACAAGGGCAGGAAGTACATCCTTCTCTGGCTCAAGGGAAACACATTTACGCTATTTGCCGATGAAGGCGGCAGATACACGCTCGTGAACGCATTCGATGCTGAGGATGCATGGGAGTGCCCCGATATCTATATAATCGGCGATAGGCTCTTCTTCACCTCTGCAGATGGATTCTACTTCGAGGCTGTGATCGATAGCAGCGGCATGCGCCTGATCGGCAAGAGGAAGAAGATGTTCATTACAGCGCTTCCTTATGCATCCCAGAGCTTCACGGGCCTCGATGATACCTTCATAGTCTCATGGCTGAGGGTCCAGACTCCGCATCTGAGGACAGCTGGCGCCATGAGCATTATAAGAAGGATCGGCCTTGATGGGGATTGCCTTGTGCTTGAGCCCAATGGCGATCTGATGAAGCGCTTTGCCGAGGGCGGGACATACAGGGGAGCTTACTCCTCGGAAGATGAGGCACTGTACCTTGAGACAGAGGGTGCTCTTGCAGGTGACATCGGAGGGACGCCTTTCTCCTATGACCCTGAATCCGCAACCATCGTCCTAGGGGATGAATCTGCTTCATTCAGCTTCCCTCCATCGGGCCTCAGGATATTCATAGACCATGAGATAGCCGAGATAACGGATAGCGGCTGCAAGGAGCTGGCAGCCTTTGAAATCAAGCATGAAAACGGTTACCATAAGGGAGTCAGGATCTCTCATCCTGATTCCGTGATCAGGGAGTTCATCTGGAGGTAAGCTTAAGTGGCAACTATAAAGGATGTTTCCAGGGAGACAGGGCTGAGCATAGGGACTGTCTCAAGAGTATTCAATAATCGTGGATATATAAGCCAGGAGACCAGGGACAAGGTTGAGGCTGCTGTAAGGAAGCTCGATTACCACCCAAATGCTCTTGCAAGGTCGCTCTCGAAGTCCTCATCAAGCATAATCGGTGTTATTCTTCCCCATATTGCTCATCCGTTCTTCTCTGATCTTCTCTCATTCATCGAGAATGCAACGAGGGAGAGGGGCTATTCGCTGATGGTCTTCGTCACGAAGGGAGAGGAGGAATCGGAGAGGAAGATGATCTCCAGGTGCAGGGAGAACAGGGTATGCGGCCTTATTCTATGCTCCGGGCGCTTCTCAACCAAGAAGATAGAGGGCAACGAGTTTCCTGTCGTTGCGATAGAGAGGAACCCTGAGGGTGCCTCATTCGCTATCGAGTGCGATAACAGGCAGGGCGGAAGGCTTGCGGCCCAGGAATTGATAGAAAGAGGCTGCAGGAGGATCGTCAGCCTTGCGGGAATCCAGGGAAGGAAGATGCCTGCAGACGAGAGATCGATAGGATTCGAGGAGGTTTGCAGGGAGCATGGCGTTGCCTTTGAATGCCTTACTTATCCTCCTGAGCGCTACGACAGGCTTGATTACACAGCATTCATCGATAGGATCCTCGAGGAGCGGCCAGATACTGATGGCATCTTCGCATCCTCCGATATAATCGCAAGCCAGGTGCTTCAGGTCGCAGCATCAAAGGGACTGAGGGTCCCTGAGGACCTGAAGGTCGTGGGATTCGATGATTCTCTTATAGCATCATACACAACGCCTCCGCTGACTACCATTCATCAGCCTATAAGGGAGATTGCAGAGCTTGCTGTATCGACTCTGATCAGCCTGAAGGAGAAGAAGAGCGCATCTGGCTGCACGATAATGAATGTCAGCCTCGTAAGAAGGGGAACAACATAATGGAAAGGAAGTGGTGGAAGGAGGGATGCGTCTACCAGATATATCCCAGGTCCTTCTATGACTCGAACGGCGATGGCATAGGGGATCTGAAGGGAATCGAGGAGAAGCTCGGGTACGTCAAGGACCTCGGCGCTTCGATAATCTGGCTCAATCCCTGCTATAAGAGCCCCAATGACGACAATGGATACGACATCTCAGACTACAGGGCGATCATGGATGACTTCGGGACGATGGAGGATTTCGATTCCCTCCTCTCGAAGGCGCATTCGCTTGGGCTGAAGGTTATCATGGACCTTGTGGTGAATCACACATCGGATGAGCATGAGTGGTTCATCAAGTCCTCTTCCTCCAGGGATGGCGAGAAGAGCGACTGGTACATCTGGCGCGACAAGGGCAACAACTGGGGAGCATGCTTCGGCGGCTCTGCGTGGGAGTACTCGGAGAAAAGGGATCAGTACTACCTCCACTGCTTCTCTCGTAAGCAGCCTGACCTGAACTGGGAGAATCCCGAGGTCAGGAACGCTGTCTACGATATGATGAACTACTGGGGAGACAAGGGCATCGATGGCTTCAGGATGGATGTGATCACGATGATCAGCAAGGACCAGGCATTCCCGGATGGGGAGATCAACGGCGAGTACGGCGATCCTGCTCCATATACTAACAACGGCCCAAGGGTCCATGAGTTCCTGAAGGAGATGAACGAGAAGTCGATTTCCCGCTATGACTGGCTCACTGTAGGAGAGGGCGCAGGCGCAAGGGTCGAGGATACGCTGAGTTACACAATGCCAGAGAACAGGGAGCTCAATATGATCTTCTCGTTCGAGCACATGAACTACTGCAAGCCCCAGTGCAGCAATAACTGGAAGGAGGAGGAATTCTCCCTTCCTGAGTACAAGAGAATATACAGGAAGTGGCAGGAAGGCCTTGATGGAAGGGGCTGGAATACTCTCTATCTCGAGAACCACGATCAGGTGAGGTCAGTCTCAAGGTATGGCGATACCTCCACCAGGGATCTGTGGAAGAAGAGCGCCAAGGCCCTCGCTGCAATGTATTTCCTGATGCAGGGCACCCCTTATATCTACATGGGGCAGGAGCTTGGCATGACGAATACTGACTTCGGGAGCATTGATGAGTTCAGGGATATCGCTGCGAAGAACGACTGGAGCGTGATGCTGAGCAGGGGCTTTTCCGAGCATGATGCGCTGAGGCTTCTCAGGCTCACGAGCCGCGATAACTCACGTACTCCATTCCCATGGACGCCTGAGGGAGGCTTCTCTGAATCGGAGAGCTGGATCAGGTACAACCAGGATATGGCTTTCATCAATGCTGAGAGCGAGGAGAAGGACCCTGATTCAGTCCTCTCGTTCTATAAGAGGATGATAGCTCTCCGTGCATCGAGCGATGCCCTGATCTACGGAAGCTTCGAGCTGCTCGATGAGGATGATGAGGATGTGTTCTCATACAGAAGAAGGCTTGGCAATGAAAGCTATATAATCGCTGTCAACATGTCTTCTAATGTGCGCCATTACCCACTGAAGGGTGAGACAGTGCTATCGAACTACAGCGATGGATGCGATGACCTGAGAAGCTGGGAAGCTAAGGTCGTAAAGGAGGAGATGATGGATTTCATAGCATTCGGGGAGATTCTTTTCGATGTCTTCCCAGATAAGGCAACGCTTGGAGGTGCGCCTCTGAATGTCGCAGGCCATATGTCGAGGCTCGGCCTAAGGGGATCGATCCTCTCTGCTGTCGGAAACGATGAGCTAGGAGCGCGCGCTTAGCGAGATCAGGGCCCTTGGCCTCGATACATCGATGATCCATGTCTCTGACAAGGAGACAGGAAAGGCGATGATCACGCTCAATGGCAAGAACGCTGAGTATGAGTTCAATGACCCATGCGCATGGGACAGCATCCCGCTTCCGCCTCTTCCAGAGCACGTCGGGCTGATATACTACGGCACGCTTGCCCAGAGGGGCGAGAGCAGGAAGAGCCTTGAGACGCTTCTCAGTATCGTGTCATCGGATCACAGGTTCTTCGATGTGAACATAAGAAAGCACTTCTACAGCCCTGAGATCATAGAAAGCGGCGTTAGGAACGCAACGATCCTCAAGCTCAACGATGAGGAGGAGGATATCGTGCTCGATGCGCTTGGCATTGAGGAGAGGGGATACAGCGGGCTTGAGAGGCTCTATGAGCGCTACGGCCTTGATCTGATTCTCCTCACGAAGGGCAAGGAAGGCACCATGTGCTACAAGGACAAGTGGTACAGGGTCCCATGCGCTCCTGTTCCGGTAGCCGATACAGTGGGTGCTGGCGACAGCCTATCAGCGGGTTTCCTCTCCACATACATAAAGACAGGGAATCTCGAGAAATCGCTGATCGCAGGATCCCATCTTGCAGATTACGTTGTGACAAAGCGCGGTGCTCTTCCTGAATACGATGAGAGCATCAGGAGCTACCTAAAGGGAATCTCGGTACTATGATCGAAGCATCGAACGGCCTCTTCACTCTCCATGGGGATAATTACACATACCAGATCGCAATCGACCGCTTCGGGCGCCTTCTTCATCTCTACTATGGAAGGAGGATCAACGGGGATGCATCCTCGCTTCTCTCATACAGGGACAGGGGATTCTCTGCATGCCCATACGAGGCAGGCACTGACAGGACATTCTCCTATGATTACCTTCCCCTTGAGGTGAGCACTCTCGGCGATGGTGACTTCAGAACTCCTGGGATCATCATAGAGCAGGAGAATGGCGCTCTCTCATCGGCCTTCATATATAGAAGCCATAGGATATACAGGGGCTCCAGGAAGCTCGAGAACCTTCCTTCTGTTTGCATAGAGGATGCAGAGGTTCTCGAGATCACGCTTGAGGATGAGCTCTCGAAGGCAGATCTGATCCTTACGTACATAGTGAAAGGCTCCTCCCTTGTGCGCGGGATGAGGATAGCCGCGAAGGAAAGGGCAATCACAATCAGGAAG
>JAXFQZ010000065.1:0-12593 GCA_034178685.1 Candidatus Ornithospirochaeta sp.
AGGGACCGAGTGCCTGATGCATAGGTTGAGCATCTGCGTGTAATTCCTTACGCATCCTGGCCTCGAGAGAGGCTTCTCCAGCGAGCTGTTGTTCACCTCAAGCGCCACATGGTATTCCTTGGCAGCCAATACAAGGCGCTCGTAATCAAGGGGAGCATCATCAGAGTCGGGGTGGGAGATAAAGAAGACCTTAGGATGCTTCATGCATGATATCAGGTTATCCGTGTTCTTCTTCCTTCCCTCATCCCAGTAGCAGTTCATGTGTATTCCCGCTATCAGGTAATCAAGGCCGCCGATGAACCTGTCAGCGAGGGACAGCGTGCCATCATTGAGGACGTTCACCTCCGAGCCATGGATGATGGATACTCCGTATAGATTCCTCGGTATTGCCTCGAAGTTGCAGAAATGGAATGGATGGGCAGTGCCCGGTATCCCCGGAGCATGGTCCGAGTGCCCAAGCAGCCCGAGCTTCTTCCTTCCGGCTGCCTCTGCCATCTCCCTTATAGTGCCATATGCGTGTCCGCTTGCGATCGTGTGTGTGTATGTCTGCTTTGAGTTCCATATCCTGAGTATAATTGCTTTGAACATGAGGGGTGAAGATAATAGAATCGTGCTATGAGAATCATTATTTCACCTGCGAAGAAGATGAGGGTTGAGGATACGATAGCTCCGGAGGGCAGGCCTGAGCTCCTTGATGACGCCTCCCGCATCCTCTCATACCTGAGGGGCCTCGATGAGAAAGAGCTCAGAAGGCTATGGAAGGCAAATGACAGGATAGCCTCTCAGGCTATGGAGAGCCTTATGTGCATGGACCTTGGCTCGATGCTCTCCCCGGCTCTCTTTTCCTACGATGGCATACAGTACGAGTATATGAGCCCCAGCTCCTTCGAGGATGGGATGATACGCTACTGCCAGGAGAACCTAAGGATAATATCGGCGCTCTTCGGGGTCCTCAGGCCCCTTGATGGGATTGCACCTTACAGGCTCGAGTTCCAGGCTAAGGCACATGTAGATGGAACGAAGGACCTATATGCCTTCTGGGGCGATAGGATCTGCAGGAAGGTCCTTGATGATACTGCTGTGATCGTGAATCTCGCAAGCGATGAGTACTCGAAGGCAGTCAGGCCGCATCTTCCTGATGGCGCGGTGATGGTGACCCCTGTCTTTGCGGATAAAACCGATAAGGGGTTTGTCACAAAGGGCGTCTATGCCAAGATGGCAAGGGGCGAGATGGTCAGGTTCCTTGCCCAGAACAGGATAGAGAGGCCAGAGGATATGAAGGCATTCGATATAGGGTACAGCTTCGACAGCTCCGAATCGACCGATACCGAGTATGTTTTTGTCAGAAGGACAGCGGAAAGGTAACAAGGAATGGGAGTTTATGGTATATTCAGGCTATGAAAGACGGGTTTCTTAAGGCAGCTGCAGTATCTCCTTCCCTGAAGGTCGCGGATGTCGATTACAACAAAGAGAGGATCATCGATCTCATCGGCAGGGCCGAGGAGAGGGGCATAAGGGTCCTTGTTTTCCCTGAGCTTGCCATCACTGGCTACACGCTCTCCGACCTATTCTTCCAGAGCGCCTTGCAGAGGAAGGCTGAGAAGGCTCTTGAGGAGATTGCCTCATTCACATCCGATAAGGATCTGATCTGCTTCGTCGGCTATCCTCTGATGAAGTACGGCAAGCTTTACAATGCGCTGGCCGCTATGCATAGAGGAAAGGTCATTGCCTTCTTCGAGAAGGTCAATATGCCATCCTACGGCGAGTTCTATGAGACAAGATGGTTCACTCCATCATCAGGAATCAACGAATATGTGTCATTCGGAGGCTACAGCGTTATATCAGGAAGCAGGATCCTTCTCCATGCATCTGATATGCCTGAGCTTACGATCTCAGCAGAGATATGCGAGGACCTATGGGTCCCGGATCCTCCTTCGGTGAGGCATGCGCTTGCTGGTGCTGATCTGATCGTCAATGCCTCTGCCTCCGATGAGATAGTCGGCAAGTCCGAGTACAGGAGGAATCTCGTATCGATGCAGTCGGCGCGCCTTGTCTCTGCATACATCTATGCGAATGCATCCGAAGGCGAGAGCACTACCGACATGGTCTTCACAGGAAGCAATATCATTGCTGAGAACGGGACAGTGCTGGCTGAGCGCGAATACAGCCAGGACGAGTTCGTCGTCTCAGATATAGACCTGGGAAGGCTTGTCTTCGAGAGGTCGAGGATGAATACTTTCCCATCTTCCGGAAGGGAAGGGTATGATACCGTGGAGTTCCGGATCGGGGTCTCCGAGACAGTCCTGGAGAGAACCTGGCCACGCTTCCCGTTCGTGCCGTCCGATGATATGAGGCGCAAGGAAAGGTGCGAGAGGATACTCACGCTGCAGGCGCTCGGGCTTAAGAAGAGGATAGTCCATACAGGTGCAAGAAGCGCTGTCGTTGGACTCTCTGGCGGGCTTGACTCCACTCTTGCGCTTCTTGTTACAGCAAGGGCCTTCGACCTTGCCGGAAGGGACAGGAAGGATATCATTGCGATAACGATGCCGTGCTTCGGAACCACAGCGCGAACAAAGGGCAATGCCGAGAAGCTTGCTGAGGCATTAGGCGTAACGCTCAAGGTCATCGATATCAGAAAGAGCGTGATCCAGCACTTCGAGGATATAGGGCAGAGCCTTGATGATCTTTCGGTGACCTATGAGAATGGGCAGGCAAGGGAAAGGACGCAGGTGCTGATGGATGTTGCCAACAAGACGGGAGGAATGGTGATCGGGACAGGCGACCTTTCGGAGCTTGCGCTCGGATGGGCAACTTACAACGGCGACCATATGAGCATGTATGGCGTCAATGCATCGATCCCGAAGACGCTTGTAAGGTACCTTGTCTCGTATGTCTCCTCGATTTCAGGAAAGGAAGTGTCGTCCGTTCTCGATGACATTCTTTCGACTCCTGTATCGCCAGAGCTCCTTCCTGCCAAGGACGGGGTGATCAGCCAGGTCACTGAGGACATAGTCGGTCCATATGAGCTCCATGACTTCTTCCTCTACTATATGGTAAGGCAGGGCTACTCGCCGAAGAAGATCTACAGGGTTGCCAGGCATACGTTCGAAGGCGTCTACAGCGATGAGGAAATACTGAAGTGGCTAAGGACATTCGTAAGGCGCTTCTTCAGCCAGCAGTTCAAGAGAAGCTGCCTTCCCGATGGACCTAAGGTAGGATCCCTGACGCTCTCTCCACGCTCTGACTGGAGGATGCCATCCGATGCCTCGAGCGCGCTATGGATGGATGAGCTGGTTTGAATTGCTCTTGTTTTTTGGCAATAATGAGGAATATAATTCTGCATAGGAGAAAAACATGAATAAGAGACTAATCGCAATTCTGGTTATAGCAGCCATCGTTCCGGCAATGGCATTTGCATCGATTCTTCAGATCGGACCTTCCGTTACATACAATAAGATGGTGTTCAACGGAGAAGGGGATGCATCGGGATTCAAGGATATCAGCAATTACGGCTTTGGAGCAGACGTAAGGCTCAATGTCTACTTCCTGCAGGTCGATGCTATCGGAACATACTCAAAGGGTGCTGACAATTCGCACATCATTTCGACCACTCCTACTGCAAACCTGCTTCTCAAGCTCGGTCCTATCGATCTCACAGCAGGTATAGGCCCTAAGCTCGACTTCAAGCGCGACAGCGCAGGAAATTGGACTATGAATGGCCAGAACATCAACAATTTCGGCGATTCCTTCATGCATGCGAAGCTTGCTTACAGGGCAGGCGTCACAGCAAACATGGGACTTATCGGACTTGGAGTCAGCTACACTGTTCCAACCGAAGGCACCTTCAGCAACTTCAAGGCAATGCCTGATTTCAAGAGTGGCACATTCGGTGTATCAGTCCTCTTCAATCTTTTCTGATCGATATCGGACATAATGAGGCCCTTCGGAAACGAGGGGCTTTCTTATTCTTGAAGGCCATCGAATTCCGATTCCTTATGGATAATGAACACATCTGTGGAATGTGATTGGCAGAGTGCACCCTTTGGCATTCAGGTGCTGGGTTTTTTATTTGGCTCATATAGGTTAATATTCAGGTATGAGCAGGGATAATATCATCAGCGGAACTCTTTCCGTATTCATATTCGCAATCATTGTCTTCTTCATACTCTATTTCCTTGTGCCTGAGGTCTCATACAGGTTCTTCGGCATCTCCTTCAATCAGGAAGTGGTCGTGATAGATGCAATTGAGAAGTATGCAGAGGATTCCAATCTGTTTTCAGAAGAGGAGCTTGATCAGTTTTCATCCTATTTCAGCAGCAAGGAAGGGAAGAAGATGGTCAGGGACATAATGAAGGGCGTTGGCAGCAATGCGGAGAAGGCGAGGAAGCTCCTTTCCTCTCCTAAGCTGAAGGAGGTAGTCGAGAAAGCCAAGGCCTTCGTCGAGGAGGGAAAGGGAACGGTAAGCGAGTTCTTTACTAATGGAGAGGGCTCTGAGATCATCAAGTCCCTGGGGAAGGATGCAGGATGAAGGTTACCTTCCTTGGTACAGGTACGAGCCATGGCGTCCCGATGATAGGCTGCAGATGCCCTGTATGCATGTCATCGGATCCCCGCGATAAGAGATGGCGCTCATCCATCCTGATAGAGAAGGACGGATGCAGCGTCATAATAGATACAGGCTATGAGTTCAGGCTGCAGGCAATAAGGTCCGGGATCGGGCATCTTGATGCTGTTATCTATACGCACGCCCACTCGGATCATCTGATGGGGCTTGATGACCTTCGTGTCTTCTCCTGCTCCAGGGCGCTTCCTGTCTATGCGCTTGAGCATGTGATGGACAGGATACAGGGTACCTTCGGCTATGCCTTCCAGAGCGTCAGGAGGGAGACGATGGGGCTTCCCCACCTCGATGCCCACAGGCTTGGAGAGGAGGAATCGTTCTCTGTGGGGCCAATTGCCTTCAGGACAATCCCCGTATTGCATGGAAGGATGACGGCGGCAGGCTTCAGGACGGGCGGCTTTGCATACATACCTGATGTCTCCGATATCCTGATCGATAGGAACAGGAGCGTACTTGAGGGCCTGGATGTGCTTGCGATAGGCGCTCTCAGGGAGGAGCATCATCCAACCCATTATTCGTTCTCGGAGGCGCTTGAGGCAGTGGATGGCCTTGGGATAAAGAGGATTCTCTTTACGCATATCTGCCACTCTTCATCGCACATGGGGATACTCGAAAGATACCATGGCCTTGCAGAGCCGGCATACGATACAATGGAAATAAGCATAGGGGATTGAAAATGCCAGATCTATTCACGGAAGAGGATCTCGATCAGAGCAGGAAAGCGGAGGTGTCCGAGGCCATGCCTAAGGATGCAGAGGAGAAGAAGGTGGAGAGGTCCTTTGACAGGAAGCTCTTCATAATCGATGGCTACTCGCTGATCTACAGGTCTTATTTCGCTCATCTCACTTCGCCGCTGACTAACAAGCATGGCGCAAACATCAGCGCATACTTCGGCTTCTTCTCGACGCTTCTTCACATATGCTCAGGCTACAGCATGGATTACATTGCTGTCACGATGGATGAGAAGGCCCCTACTTTCAGGCATCTCATGTATCCTGAGTACAAGGCAAACAGGGACAAGGCTCCTGAGGATCTCCATGCGCAGGTCCCCATGATCAGGGAAACGCTCGGCAGGATCGGAATAAGGTGCCTCTCCAATCCGGGCTTTGAGGCCGATGATGTCATGGCCTCCCTTGTGAAGAAGGCCTACGCTATGGGAATCGACTCTGTGATGGTCACAGGGGACAAGGACCTTCTGCAGCTTGTGGATGACCACGTATTCGCTCTCCGTTCCCCTAAGAAGGGAGAGAAGGAATACCGCATCTTCGGCAAGAGCGAGGTGAAGGAGGAGTACGGCGTCGAGAGCTGCCAGATAGTTGATTACCTATCGATCATAGGCGATAAGGCAGACAATGTGCCTGGCGTCCGAGGTCTTGGCGAGAAGGGAGCTGTGAAGCTTCTTGAGGAGTACATGACGCTTGATGGCATCTACAGGCATCTGGATATGCTTCCCAAGGGCACAAGGAAGAAGCTCGAGGATGACAGGGAGAATGCCCTTCTATCGAAAAAGCTCATACAGCTTTCGTTCGATGCGCTTCCCGATGGCTTTGATATGGAGGATCTCTCATTCAGCCAGGTGGACTTCGCAAAGGGCGCAGAGGACTTCGAGGAGAACAACTGCAGGAGCCTTGTGAGGAGGACGGGAGCCAAGCCCCAGCCGAGAACGGAGGAGAAGGAGGCGGATTCCTCATCGTCGCTCCTCGATGACAGCGAGAAGGACTTCCAGGGCAGGGGAACCTATGAGGCGATCACGGAAATCGATGAGGTAAGGAAGCACTTCGAGAAGGCTTTGGGCTTTTATGGCGGCATCATTGCATTCGATACGGAGACTACGGGGCTTGAGGATGATGCAAGGCTCGTGGGATTCTCATTCTCCTATGAGATGAAGAAGGCATACTATGTCCCCATTGTCGCAGAGGGGAAGGAGTATGTCTCAATCGATGATGCCAGGAAGCTCTTCGACGATTACCTTGCATCAGGCAGGCTCAGGGTCGTCGGACAGAACATAAAGTATGACCTGAAGGTGCTTTGGAGCATCGGAAGCGATATAGCAAAGCCCTATTTCGATACGATGCTTGCATCCTGGCTCCTGGATTCGAACTCGAATGTATACAACCTCGATGAGCTGGCATCCAGGTATCTGGAGTACACTACGATCCGCTATGATGACATAGTGGAGAAGGGCAGGGACTTCTCTTCAGTGAAGCTGGACAATGCAGTGCTATACGGCGCAGAGGACAGCGATCTTGCATTCAGGCTCTACAGGGTCTTCGAGAAGAGGCTGGGCAGGAAGAACCTGCTGGATGTGCTGTACTCAATGGAGATGCCTCTGATCAGGATACTTGCCAGGATGGAGAGAAACGGCATCCTGCTGTCATCCGGGAAGATGGAGAGCCTGAAGACTGAGATAGACAGAAGGGTCTCGTCCCTCGTTGACAGGATCTACAGCCTTGCAGGCCATGAGTTCAACATAAACAGCACCATGCAGCTTTCGAAGGTCCTTTTCGAGGAGAGGAACCTCGAGGCGGGAAAGAGGACGCAGAAGGGCTTTTCTACCAATACGGCAACCCTCGAGGGGCTGAGAGCCTCCGGAGACCCCATTGTTGAGTGCGTTCTTGAGTACAGGCAGCTCTCGAAGCTCAAGAGCACGTACATAGATGTGCTTCCTAGCCTCAGGGATGATGATGGGAGGATCCATACATCCTTCCTTCAGACAGGAACGGCTACAGGAAGGCTTTCATCTAGGAACCCGAATCTGCAGAACATCCCTGTAAGGACCGATGAGGGAAGGATGATAAGAGGTGCGTTCATACCCAGCGAGGGGTGCGTCTTCCTCTCAGCAGACTACTCCCAGATCGAGCTTGTTGTCCTTGCTCACATGAGCGGGGACGAGAACCTCAGGTCTGCCTTCAATTCGGGAAGCGATGTCCATAGGTACACTGCGAGCATGATCTTCTCAAAGGACCTTGATGAGATAGATAGCAACGAAAGAAGGATCGCTAAGACGATCAACTTCGGAATAATGTACGGGATGTCTGCCTTCAGGCTGTCGAATGAGCTTGGCATTCCAAGAAGCCAGGCATCGGACTTCATCAAGAAGTACTTCGAGCGCTACAGCGGCATCAAGGATTTCGTCGACCGTGTCACGAAGAGCGCGGCAGAGCATGGCTTTGTCAGGACAGAGTGCGGGCATATAAGGGAGGTGCCGGGGATCACAAGCTCCAACAAGGTGGAGAAGGCGGCAGCCGAGCGCGTTGCCGTCAACACTGTGATACAGGGTACAGCCGCTGAGATCATGAAGAAGGCCATGCTGGATATATACAGGAGGATCGAGGAGGAGGGGCTTGGCACAAGGATGCTGCTCCAGGTCCACGATGAGCTTATATTCGAGGTTCCTCTCAGCGAGAAGGAGAGGATGGAGGCGCTTGTCAGGGATGCCATGGAGAGTGCAGCTTCGCTTTCGGTTCCTCTCCGCGCTTCACTCGAGTTCGGCAGCTGCTGGGGGGATATGCACTGATGATAATAGGACTTACAGGAAAGAGCTGCGCAGGAAAGGACAGGTTCGCATCCCTTCTTGACGAACGCTTCTGCGTAATCGATGAGGATGGGATCGGACATGATGCATTGGATAAGCTCAAGGACGAGCTGGCAGCTGAGTTCGGTGCCTCGATAATAGGAAAGGACGGGAAGGTTGACAGGAAGATCCTGGGACCGATTGTCTTCTCTTCTCCGGAGAAGCTTGAGAAGCTCGATTCGATAACCCATCCATGGATGGTAGAAAGGACTCTTGAGATCGCCCATCAGGCAGAGAAGGATGGGCGCATCGCTGTCATAAACGCAGCCCTTCTTGAGAAGATGGGCTTTGTGAAGCACTGCGACCAGATCGTCCTGGTGCAGGCCGATTACAGCGTCAGGGAGAAAAGAGCGCTCTCCAGGGACGGAGCGACTCCTGAGTCATTCAGGAAAAGGTGCGATTCGCAGAAGGAAATAGGGCTTTCCCTGTTTGCATCCGGGAAAAAGGTGGTTACCATTCTGAATAACGGGAGCGATGAAGCGCTTTCTCGACAAGTGTCATACTATTGTGATACACTAAAATGACGAGGCTGATATGGGAAGGAATACAAGGATTGTCCTCTTAACGATTACAACTGTTCTTGCTGTTTGCGTATTCGCCGCTATGCTTGCTGTAAGGCCCGGGCAGGAGAATGCAGTACTCGATGCCGCAAGGGCAAGGCAGAGCACTCCTCTGTTATCCATCCCCGATCCGCTTGAGACAGATGTGAAGACGCTGAGCGAGGAAGAGAAGATGGCAGAGAAGGTATCCTCCATCCTCAAGGGCGATGACGCATTCCTATCAGCCATGACAGCAAAGGTCGAAGCGGAGCTTCCCTCCCTGATGGACAAGTGGGCAGAATCGACTCTGGATACGGTCCAGCAGAAGATAGATTCCTCCATTGCATCGATAGAGTTCCCTGATAATACAGAATACGTCGACAAGGCCGTAAGCGAGGTTTACGCAGGCTTGAAGGCAGAGCTTGATGGGATCTCAGCATCGTTCTCAGCCAGGATCGAGTCTTCCATTTCCGATATGGCCTCAAAGGGCATGACAAAGGAGGAGATCGAGCAGATGATCTCCGACCCTGAGTACATCGCAGGCATCTCGGAGAGCGTTGCAGCGGATCTTGGAGTAAGGGATGACGGATCCTACAGGAAGGTTATCGACAGGATAGTCGACCAGACGCTGCAGTCGATAGTCATTCCTTCCATCGATTTCAACAGCGAGTTCCTCGACGCATATGGCAGGAACAGGGATTACATCGCAGATGATATAATCTCATCGATTCCTTCGCCTGATATAGAGAATGCGCTCCTTGAGCTCTATCCTAGGTACCGGCAGCAGATTGCTGATGACATCATCTCCATGATCCCTGCGGTGGATTACGGGAAGGAGGCTGAGGCGCTCTATGAGAAGTACCGCAGCCAGATCATCGAGGACCTTTCATCGTCATTCCCGGAGATTGATATCGAGAGCGAGGCAGCTGCACTCTACCAGAAGCATAGATCGTACATCATCGATGATATCAGAAGCGCTCTTGAGCTATACTCAGAGCCCCAGCAGATTCCTGCCGAGGCCTCTCTCTCAGCTGAGGAAGCGCCTGCAGAGGAAGCCTCTGCAGAGCCAGCCGCGCCTTCAGAGGTTTCAGCTGTGCCTGCTCCTCCTCGCATCGTGATCGGCGCGCCTTCATTCACCGAGCCGTACGTCACGGACCCTTCGAAATACGTAGAGACAAGAAACGAAAGAAGGCAGAGGGAGATCGACAGAGTCCTCTCAACGCTTTCAGAGTAAGCAGAGGCTGCAGGAAACTGCAGCTTCTCTATTTCGATACGGGGTATCTCCTCTTCTCTCCCGAAGGCGTTGAGAATACCCAGCAGCCATCATCCTTTCCTTCAAGGTACTGATGAGTGAGTATGACCTTTCCTCCACCCTCAGGAAGGTCAATCGTGTACTGGGGCATTGCAAGCCCCGAGAGCTTCTTCCTCATCTCCATCTCGATCTCAAGTCCCTTCTCGATATCAACCCTGAGATGGGCTGTTCCCCTCACGAGGTCTCCCTGGAAGAGGTAGTAGGGCTTGATCCTGCTCCTGAGAAGACGGTTGCATAGCTCTATCTGCACATCAGCGCTGTCATTCACTCCTCTCAGCAGCACGCACTGGTTCATCGCAGGGATTCCTGCATCGATGAATCTCCTGACAGCCTCCGTGGCTTCATCATCGAGCTCCTCAGGATGGTTGAACTGCGTCATCAGATAGAAGGGAGCGCCATGCTGATGCTTTCTTATTATCTCCATGAGGCTGTCTGTGAATCTTCCAGGGTTCGTGGCAACTGCCCTTGTGCATAGCCTTAGTATTGCATCAGGGCACTCTGACTTGAAGATCGAGAGCATCCTGTCGATCATGCTGTCTGAGAGCGTGAACATATCGCCGCCTGTAAGAAGCACCTCCAGTATTCCGTTATCCCTTATGTATCTGGCAGCTCTCTCTATATCGCTGATGCTGCATGGCCCTGTCATAGTGCCTGTGAATCTTCTCCTGAAGCAGTGCCTGCAGTATGCAAAGCACCTGTCTGTCACAAGGAACGCGACTCTGTTCCCATAGCGGTGTATCAGCCTGTCGCTCTGGGAGTTGGCAACCTCCTCAAGGGGGTCAATGGTTCCGATCCTGTCAATGTTCTCAGCAGAGGATGGCACGAACTGCCTCCTGATCGCAGGAATGCCGAGCTTAGCCACGATATGGTCTGAAATAAGGAGCGGCAGCGTGCCGTCCTTGTCCTCCCTCCATTCCTTCTCATCCTCAGTGAGCTCTATTTCCCTTGAAAGCGATGCCAGATCTGTAATAGCCATGCCGTTTTTATACATCGAAAGCACCTGTTAGACAAGTCAGCTTCATGTAGCGTTGCATAAGCCTTTGATGTTAATCTATCAGGGGTGGCATACTGCCCAATGGAGTTGCTATGGAAAAAGAACTGAAGCAGAAGAAGAGCCTCAAGGGCTATTACCTGACCACATTCCTCATAGGGCTGGGGTTCTTCACGATGGGTCTGATGGATCCTCTGTACGATAACTATGTGACTATCTTCCTTGGAAACTATATCGAGAGGAAATCGATCGTAGGAACGCTGATGACGCTGGACAATGTCCTTGCGATATTCCTGATCCCTGTATTCTCAGCGCTATCGGACAGGACTCGCACGAGAATCGGAAGGAGGATGCCTTACATAATCACATTCCTCCCTATCGCTGCTATCTTCTTTGCTCTTATCCCATTCTCTGCGATCAAATCACTATGGCTTCTGCTCCTGACTGTATTCCTTCTCAATCTCTCCAAGCAGGCAGTAAGGGGACCTGTGGTCGCACTCATGCCCGATATGGTCCCAGGGGACCTCAGGTCGGAGGCAAACGGAGTGATCAACACGATGGGAGGAATAGCGACTATCCTCGGGACAGTCCTGCTTGCAAGGCTGATGGATGTCAAGGTCAATATCCCGGGCCTTGGCGAGAGGGACCAGATCCTCGCATTCCCCGTTGCCTCAGTATTCGTGATCATAGCAGTGATCCTCCTCTTTGCATTCGTGAAGGAGAAGAACGGAAAGGGATCTCCTGATGAGGAGAAGGAAGGCAATGCTCCGATCCTCGAGAGCATTAAGTCAGTAGTAGGCGAGAAGGAGAGGAGCGCTCTATTTATCCTGCTTTCGCTTCTTTGCTGGTTCATCGCATACCAGGGCATACTCCCATTCGTGGGCGAGTACACCATGAAGAAGCTCGGAACCAGCCCCGGAACCGCAGGGCTCTCATCGGGAATGGTCGGGATCGCATATGCTGTATTCGCAGTCCCCTCGGGAAAGTTCGCGCATAAGCATGGAAGGAAGAAGACGATAAGGCTTGCTCTCATCTGCATCGTCATAGACCTGATGCTCGTCTTCCTCCACTCGGCCTTCACTTCTGGATGGTCCGGCGGACTGAGGCTCTATTCGTTCTGGGCTCTCCTGTTCCTCTTCGGCATCTTCTGGGTCACAGTCGTCACAAACTCATTCCCGATGCTCTGGCAGATGTCCAATTACCAGACTGTCGGAATCTACACAGGGCTTTATTACTTCTTCAGCCAGCTAGCATCGATCGTTGCTCCTCCTGTCTCAGGCGGCATGATCGATATCTTCGGATACCCCGGCCTCTTCGTATTCGGAGCGCTCTTCATGTTCATTGCATTTGTGCTGATGAGCTTCGTGAAGAGGGGAGAAGCAGAGGACTGATTAAAACCTACAGAAAAAGTAGGAAAATTTTGATAAAGCCTATTGACTATTGGAAACAAAGGAAATAGGCTTTTTGCATGACCTCGAAGAATATGTTTTCGGATATGATGATGCACCTTTATTGTTGCGGCCTTGGCCGCTGTTAATCATTTATACCAAAACGCC
>JAXFQZ010000069.1:0-4480 GCA_034178685.1 Candidatus Ornithospirochaeta sp.
TACGAGATTATTGCCCATTCTGGAATAATTGGATTTGTTTGGAAGCACTTCATTTTTCATCAAAAAATAATAGAGCCTCAGCCTGATTCCTATTCTTGTCTTGAATTGTACCGCTCCATGTTTTATTCAAAAGCCATGAAGCAGGCTATGTGTCTTTTGCATCAGATCAGGATGCAATAAGAATCAGGCACGAAACAAGCAATAGACCGATAATCAATTTCCTTTACATAGGAATCCCCTTGATTTTCTGGAAATGGCAATTCAGATTATTTGTACGATCAACATGTTTTTCCTGTAAATCTGAGTATTTCAAGTTTGTTAAACCAGCATGCTTGAACTTGTCGGATAATTCTCAGAATCATTATTCATTCGCGACCTTCCTGAGTGAATATCGGCATCTTGACATAAGATAAGCAATATAGGAGTGGACATGATGCTATGCAAGCTATTCCTTTTTCATCAGGAACAAGCATTTTATATAGAATTCCGATAAGCATAATCTAATTCGAATAATGATTTGATATCAGAATAATATTTATGAAATCCATATATCGAAAATGCTATATGCGTTTCCTCCTGGATTGCATCAGCTATTGGTTTTTCCCTTGCTCAGAGCTAGGATCAGCTATTCTGATTCAGTGTTTGCTCTTGCTTGATCCTTAGCAGGCAGAATGAGGAAATTATGTTAAATAAGCCATCAAAAATGAATAATTGTACTTCTAAAAAATCAAATTTAGTTAATAAATTACACAATGTTAAAAATATGTTCGGGAAGTGAGTAAAATATATGTTGAAAATATGAAGCGGGGGGGGGTATACTCGCTATCTAGAAATTAAGGACACACTGATTGAATAAGATTGTTTTTATACTCACTGCCCTTCTTTTTCTTCTTCCGAACCTGCATGCCTACCCAGGCATTTTTGTTCGTTATAAGTACAATGACAGTGCAGAATGGAACATGATCCATGACATTGATAATGAGGCAATTCCAGTCTATTCAGATGATGACGATCTGGTTATCTCCTTTTCTTCAGATGGAAGAAGCTGGAGCGATGAAATAGACGTAGAGCTTTTCTCCAGGAATAACAAGCCTGCTCCTTTGATGGTTGAATGGATCTGGGAGAAAAGGGATGGTGAATCATATAGATACAGCATAAACGGCTCTGAATGGATGGATGCAGATGACAATCCTGTCCGTTCTTCAATAAAGCCGAATACCATTTCGACATTCTCCATACAGAGCAGCAAGGATGGTATTTCATGGTCCGAGGCATCAAGGCAAGCAGCTGCTTTTCTCGATAGAAGGAATCGCTATGTGCCAACTCTTTCGATCATGGCCTCCTCAATGCTCCGTATTGCTTCCTTCTATGATGGCGCTCCGCAGAACGATGGCATCGGCGGGCTAGCACGTGCTGTGCTTTCATTTCCCATCTCAGAAGGAATCGCAATTGCGCTTGATGCGGATATCGGAATGCTGGGTTACACTGGATCCCTATACACGGAGCTCTCAACGGAAGCCAAGCTCAGATTCTCCTTCCCTTTCAGGTCAATGATATACCTGATGCAGATCGGAGGAGGGGAGAGCTTTGTCTGGAATGAGAACCGTTTCGCAGCCTATCCCATGGCATCCATCGACTTAGGGTTTCGCAGGTCTTTCAGCAGCTTGGCGCTGGAAATGATGATGGGTTACTTTGCATCATTCCAGCGCGATGGAATAAACCATGGAATAAGGCTTTCCTTAGGCATTTCCCTTGATCTTGGAGAAGGGGATACAGTCTGATGCTTGCCTTTATCCTCCTCTCGATGGTCCTTTCTTTGTCATCATGCTATGAATTCAATATCTACAGGAAGAATGTTGAACGCGATATATGGCGCATAGAGGATAGATACTATTCGACGCTCCAGGAAGCAGTCGATAGCATTGGGAGCGGCGGGAGCTCAGTAAACGCTACCATATTCCTGACGATGGATGTCTTATCAGGGGAAAGCGAACAGCTCAGGCAGGGAGTGGTTATACCTCCATCCTTCCATGGCAATCTGACAATCGATTTCGATGGATATACCTACGAGTTCTCATCCAATGCCCCCTATTTCTTCAGGATACTCGGAGGAGATGAGGTAAGGATAGAAAACGGAATGAGCGTGATTCCTGAGAACAGCGTATCAGATGAGCCAGCTGTAGCTGCCGATTCCACCAGTCTATTCATCGATAGCCACATCATAGATGACAGAAGAAGACCAAGGAATGCTCTATCGATTGAATCCGGGAATCTGACAATCACAGGTGAATCATCGCTCAAGGGCTCATTTCTCCTTTCTGCTGATGCTGGCATGTCTGTCGAATCAGGTACTGTGAGGATTGAGTCCATCTCCAGTTCCGGCTTGCTGGAAATACATGGAGGAAGGATAGAGTATCCTGATTCAATCACATCAAGAATTGAAAGCGCAGTCGCTGCAGGAAGCATTCCAGGGCTCTTTCCTTACCATACGCCTGAGTATCATTCGAGGAAAGAAGCTTCATGCACAGAAGATGGTAACACTGCCTACTGGTATTGCCCAGGGTGCGGCCAGTATTCAGGAAGCGAGGATATGGCGACCATAATACCATCCGCAGTGATAAGAATACCCGCGCTTGGCCACATCTGGTCTGATTGGAAGACCAGTGATGAAGAGCATTGGAAGGAGTGTTCCAGATGCAAGGCAAAGGATAGCAGAAACAGGCACAGCTTCTGCTATGCATATGACAGCAATCTTGCAGCCAGAAAGCTCACGATATCAAGTACATGCTCTGTCTGCACCTGGTCGTCTTCAGAAACGGTGCATGATAGCGGTGGATTCTTCGATATCTCAACAGTATTCGGTCCTATCTCGGTTTCTAGGATATCAGGGAACTCATGGAATATCGCGCTTAGCAGAATAGTGCCCTCATGCACATGGAAGGGCCCTGACCATGCAACGCTCTTCTATGGTCCGGAGTCGATCACAGTCACGGTAGAAAGCTCATGCTCCATCTATTGCCATGTCTATGACAATGAGGAAATTGAGCAGGAAATATATTTTATCACGCTTAGCAGATAAAAAGGAGAAAGCAATGTTAAGGAAAGCAATCAAACTGGCAGTTGTCCTAGCGTTTGCTGCATGCATGCTCATTTCATGCACACCAGAGCCTTCAGGCAAGCCTGATTCAGGCTCAATGGGTTATGCTTCATTCAGCAAGCAATCGCGAGACCTGTCCACTTCATATGAGACAGCGCTATACAGCGGACTGTACTGGTTCTATGATTCGGAGAAGGCCGATCCCTATGGCAAGACAGGTGAAGCCGAGAATGCAAAGGTCCCTGGCAGACTGGATGTGAATCCTTCTGATCCTAATTACGCAAAGGGACTGAATGGTCTTGTTGGACCGTTTTCAATGGGTTCCTGGAATTTCACGCTGAAGGCATATTCCTCAGCGAGCAATGAATCCGGAACATGGGTGCCTGACCAAAGAACGCTTGTATATATGGGTTCAGCAAACAATGTGATCATCAGAGATGGTGAGACTAAGTATGTCCCTGTGTCTGTCGCTCCTCAAGGAGATAACGGAACAATCATATTCGAGAATGCATACTTCAGATGGAAGGATCCAAATGGCGAATATGCGCCTGCACATGCAAGGCTTGATCTATATGAAGGATCGAATCTTGCACATACAATAGAACTGAATGTTGCATCCTCCAAAGACGCAGGAGGTAGATATGCAATCACAAATACTCCTGTTTCCATTCCTGCAAAATACTACAAGGCAGTTGCAGTTGCGCAGATAGACCTTGCTGATGGCACAAAGTCCGAAGTCGCAACAGAGGCCTTCTCCCTTAGGGTTTATGGAAATGCCAAGACAAAGGTATATGGAAACCTCTATGAGTCTGTGTTCTCAAAGGTATACTTTGAAGCAGCAGAGCAGGATATGGCTGTATTCACTCCATCCGGCGATGCTGAGATAAGCGTTAAGCCTACACCAGCAACTTCCATTGTTGCTGATCCTACAAAGAACACAACTGTGAAATTCCCTGCAGGAACACTGCAAAATAACGCGACTTACCAGCTTGATGTGCAGGTAGTAGCTTCTGTATCAGCAAACTCAAAGTATGGAATCTCTGGAGTAAATGAGTATCGTAAGAGCTCTTATGCTGGTCTTGATATCAAGCTTTATCTTGTTACGATCGAAGCAGATGGAACAGTAAGGCAGACACCTGTGACCCAGTTCAATTCACCTGTTGAGGTTTCGACATTCATCGAGAAAGGATTATCGAGCGTAACTGTCCATTACAACGGGGTAGGTGACGGACCTACTGATGTAGTGTATAATGGAGATACAGGTAAGCTTACATTCAAGGCAAGCCATTTCTCTGAGTATTACGTAATGGCAGAAGCGTGCGCTATTAATGAGACAAAGAATATCGGTTATCCTACTCTTGCAAAGGCAGTTGAGAATGCATC
>JAXFQZ010000081.1:0-11191 GCA_034178685.1 Candidatus Ornithospirochaeta sp.
CCTCGATGTAGCCATTGACCTTGCCGAGGTTGCCCTGCTGTGCACCATAGTAAGATCCGCTCTTCCTGGCAACGAACCCCGTGGCCTTCAGTGCCAGGAATACAAATAAGAGCACGATCAGGAAAAGGATCCAGTTGTTGATCACCATGGAGACAGCAAGCATCAAAAGCGTAAGACCAGCTGTCATCACCTGCGTAAGCGCCTGGCTTATCAGCTGATTCAGTGTATCTGTATCGTTGGAGAAACGGGACATGATCGAGCCATGCTGGTTCCTGTCGAAGTAGCTGAGAGGAAGGCTCTCAAGCTTCCTGAACATATCCATCCTGACCTGGAAGAGCGTGCTCTGGCTTATTCCGACCATCATCCTTCCGAGTATGTAGCTGAAGACAACCGAAATGCTTACGACAAGCGCGAACTTCAGAAGAGCATTCGCTATAGGCGTGAAATCGGGATCCCTCACTCCTATTATAGGGATGATCTGATTGTCTATGAAGGAGCCTAGGAAGTTAGATGCATATACAGTCACTGCTCCTGATACTATGACAGCAGCGACCATGAACACGAAGGCCGCCTTCCTTTTGCCGAAAACAAGGTTGAATACCCTTCTGAAGGCCTTCTTTGGATCCTTGGCCTTCTGTCCTGTGATCCTGACTCTAGGCATCGATTGCCCCCTTCATCTGCGTTTCGTACAGGGTCCTGTAGCTTTCATTCCTGCCAAGCAGCTCCTCATGGGTTCCGACATCCTCTATCCGGCCGTTATCCATCATGATTATCTGGTCGGCACCCTCCACGGATGAAACCCTCTGGCTGATGATTATCTTGGTAAGGTCCTTCACATCCTCCTTGAGGGCCCTGCGGATCGATGCATCGGTTGCTGTATCGACTGCCGATGTCGAGTCATCCATTATCAGGATCCTGGGCTTCTTCAGAAGAGCCCTGGCAATGCAGAGCCTCTGCTTCTGGCCACCGGAGAAATTGGAGCCTCCCTGCTCGACATGGCTCTTTATCCCATCCTCCTTCGCATTGACAAAGGATGATGAGGCAGACACATCGAGAGCCCATCTGATATCATCATCGCTGGCATTCTCATTGCCCCACCTGAGGTTCTCCTCGATTGTGCCCGAGAAGAGCTGGTTCTTCTGAAGAACGACAGAGACCTGGCTCCTGAGTGCCTCAAGGCTGTACTCGCGCACATCCCTGTCCCCTACAAGCACCTGGCCCTCTGTGGCATCATAGAGCCTTGCTATGAGCGATATCAGAGTGGATTTTCCAGAACCTGTTGTTCCGAGTATACCGACCATCTCCCCGCTCCTGATCCTGAGGTTCACATGAGAGAGCACAGTCGAACCCTCCTTGTAGCCGAAGCTCACATCCCTGAATTCGATATCGCCGTTACTGACATCCCTGATTCCATCGGGATTGGTATCCATGGAAGGCCTGGAGACCAGGACCTCGCATATCCTCTGCATCGATGCGCGGGATATCGAGAGCATGACGATGATCATGCCGACCGATATGAGGGATGAGAGTATCTGCTGCGTGTATGTGTATATCGACAGCAGCTCTCCTGTAGCCATATTCCCGATGCTGATGAACCTTGCTCCGAGGTATGAGATTATGATCATGCAAAGGTAGCTGACAGCCATCATAAGAGGATTGGTCATTGCCATTATCCGCTGAGCCTTCTCGAAGTTATCCCTGATGTATCCAGAGTCCTCCTCGAACTTCTCTGTCTGCTGCTCCTCCCTTACATAGGCCTTCACGGCCCTTATTCCATTTAGATTCTCCTGTACAGTCCTATTGAGCCTATCGTAACCGCGGAAGGCATTGGTGAAGTACCTGAATGTCGTTTTCAGCACAAAGGCGATTCCAATTGCAAGCACAGGGAGGGCAACCGCGAATACCAGTGACATCGCACCGCCGTTATGATAGACCATTATCATGGCGAAGATGAGCATCACAGGGGCCCTGAAGCATATCCTTATCATCATCTGGAAGGACTGCTGGACATTCTGCACATCGGTCGTCATCCTTGTGATCAGGGACGAGGTCGAGAATCTGTCGATATCGCAGAACGAGAAGTCCTGCACCTTTCCGAAGAGATCGCTTCTGAGATTCGAGGCAAAGCCCGATGAAGCATAGGAACCGCTCCATGCGCCAAGAAGCCCGAAAACCATAGAGAGAACAGCGCTGAGAATGAGAAGAAGGCTGGCCTTCACTATATATGATACATCTCCATTTGCAACGCCAACGTCGATTATAGCTGCCATTATGGTTGGAATCAGCACTTCCATCGCAACTTCGCCGATCATGAAAAGAGGCGTAAGGACAGCCATCGTCCTATACTGCCTGACACGTTTTAAGAGCTCCTTGAGCATTATTCCTCCAGTGTCATTCAAAAGCAACCATTTCAAGGTAGGGAAAATGGAATATGAGGGTCAATACTCTTCACGCAAACTTCATATTCATGATCCGAGCTGATGGAAATCTGAAACAGGAAGCGTGAATACTATGCCAGCTCCCTTCTTCTGAAGGCAATCGAGGCCTCTTATCGCATCAGAGATCCTCCTGCCCTCACCCTTCCTGACGATGATGAATATCATCTGCTTCTCAGCAACGAGAGGATAGCCGAAGAAGCGCACGTCATCCTCGCTTGCAGTGCCGTGCGCATTGACAATCGATCCGCCAGGGGCTCCTGCCTTCCTTGCAGCATCCATTATGTCATCGGCATAGCCATCCTCGCAGATGACCTGGACCATCTCCCATCCGTTCTCGCCTGCACCCTGCTTACTGTCAAGCATAATCGCAACTCCTTTTGCCTTAGCTTTGGTTATTCCCTCGAAAATACTCCCCGATAGCTCCTCAGGAAGCATGGAGAAAAGAATCTCCCTCTTGCTGTCCCCGAGGCCAAGGGATGCAAGGATCGCATTTGAGGCTGTGCCCCTTGCATTCGCTATCGTTCCTCCTGTCGCTCCCATATCCCTTGCGATCTGCATGAGCCTGGAGGCCTGTCCTCTCTGAACGATCGCTATCAACATCTGCCCTGGCATCTATGCCTCCTTCGCCTTTGCGCTTCTGTATATTATGCCCAGCACCGATATAGCAAGCACAGGCATCATCGCTATCAGGCCGATCATCCCGAATGACGCGCTTTCAGGAGCCCCGCAGGCTACTGCCGCACCGGTTGCGAAAGGCAGGAGGAACGTCGAGGACATCGGCCCTGTGGCAACGCCTCCTGAGTCGAATGCGATTCCCGCAAACAGAGTCGGCGTGAAGCAAAGCGCTAAAAGTATAAGGCCATAGCCCGGAATAAGGAAATACCAAATCGAGAGGCCATGGATTATCCTGATCATCGAGAGAGCCACAGCAAGCGATACTCCGATGCACATCGCAGATAGAAGCACAGGCTTTCTGAGCTTTCCAGCGCTCACTTCCTCGACCTGCTCCGTAAGCACATAGATCGCAGGCTCTGCCAGCACTACGGAAGCTCCGAATAGTACAGAGACAGCAATCAGAAGAGCATTGGAACGGGACTGGATTGCCATTCCCAGGCTCCTTGCGACAGGCATGAATGAGTAATCCACTGCTGCCATGAAGATAACAAGCCCGATAAAGGAATACGCAAGGCCCAGATAAACCCTCCGTGCCTTCACAGGAGGCATCTTCATCACAGTCACCTGCATCACGACTGAGATGACAGAGAGCGGAAGGAATGCAATGAAGACATCCTTCAGGGCTCCGACCAAAGCATCCATGGCAGTAATCGCTGTCTCAGATCCCTGCACAGCCTGAAAGCTCCCGGAAGAGAAAGCGCCTACAAGGAGCACCATCAGCACAGGCCCGACAGATGCAAGCCCTGTATATCCGAAGCCATCCTCCTCCCTCTTCCCCATCGATGATGATATCCCGAGGCCGAGCGCCATTATGAATGGAACGGCCATCGGCCCAGTGGTAGCACCGCCTGAATCGAACGCTATGGAAACGAATGCCTCATCTGCAAGAAGGCCTAGGGCCAGCATCACGGCCACGCATATGGCGAATACGATCTTCATAGGAAGCTGGAGGATCGTCCGCAGGAACGACAGGGCAACGAATATCCCAACGCCGATTGCGATCATGAATGACAGGAATGCATGATTCAGATCGGGATTGCATCTTTCGACCTGATTGGTAAGCACAGAGACATCGGGCTCTGCCAGCGTGATGATGATTCCAAGGAAGAGGCCTATTGCAAGCAGCACAGGAAGCTTTCTGACCCTCACTGCCATGCCTCCTATGCTGTTTCCGACTGGAATCAGACCGAGGCTAATCCCAAGGAGGAACAGCGCTAGCCCCAGAATCACCAGAAGAACCGATATCAGGAAGGCCCAGATAGACCGATCCCCTGAGAAGACTCCGAACACAAGTCCAAGCACAGCGGCAATGACCGCAATCGGAAGCACCGATAAGGCTACTTCCTTCAGTTGTTTGAGAAAGCCCATTCACACCTCTGATTACGCCAATATGCTATAAGGATAATAAAAACAGAGAGGAATTGCAAAACACCGAAGGACACCAATGGGCGGCGATAGCCTTGATTCGCTGGATTCCTGTTATCCTCAATCCAGCGGGTAACCATATCATATGACTAGAGACAGGGACAGAGCCTTCGATCCTGAGCCTGCAGTCCTTCATCACGTATTCATCCTCTCCTATCGTCATCCAGCCGTTAAGTGTGATGCCATAGACATCCTGTGTCTCTTCTGCCGTCCCGCTCATATGCTGTTTTCCATGTTTCCGGGAAGGACTTTCTGCAAGCATGACCGCGAGCGCCTCCGAAGCAGCAGCACAATGCTCGCCGCTTCGCGACAATAGATGCAGAAAAATAGATAAAACTTTTAGTTGACCGGTTAACAAAACCGATTTAGCATAGAGTCATAAGGGGTAATAGCCCACATTAAAAAGGAGACACAAATGAAAAAACTAGTAAGCATCTTACTCGTTGTTCTCATGGCATGCGCTCTTTTCGCAAATGGCGAGAAGGAAGCAGCATCCTCAGCTAAGGGAGAAGTATACTTCCTTAACTTCAAACCGGAAATCGCTGAAGTATATACAAACGTAGTTGCTCCAGCATTCGAGAAAGAGACTGGAATCAAGCTCAAGGTCGTTACAGCTGCATCCAACCAGTATGCTTCGACTCTCAAGAGCGAGATGGCTAAGTCGAATCCTCCTGTAATCTTCCAGACAAACGGTCCTGTTGGACTCCAGGGATCGCTCAATGACGTAGCTCCTCTCGAGAATTCGAAGTTCTACTCGATCCTCGCAGACAAGTCCATGGCTCTTACAGCTGATGGCCACGTTGTCGCTATCCCATATGCAGTAGAAGGCTATGGAATCATCTACAACGATGCTATCATGAGAAAGTACATCGCTCTCCCAGGCGCAAAGATCAAGTCAGTTGATGAGATCAACAGCTTCGCAGTCCTCAAGGCAGTGGTCGAGGATATGCAGGCTAAGAAGGACCAGCTCGGAATCAAGGGCGTATTCGCTTCCACATCGATGGCACCGGGCAATGACTGGAGATGGCAGACTCACCTCTTCAACGCTCCTCTCTATCAGGAGTTCGCAGATAAGGACAACGGATCGGGCGCAACACTCACAGGCCTCGCAGCTTCTGCATTCGATTTCAAGTATGCAAACGAGTTCAAGAACCTCTGGGATCTCTATCTGAACAACAGCACAACAGCCAAGGGTCTTCTCGGCGGAAAGAGCGTTGACGACTCAATGGCAGAGTTCGCTCTCGGACAGTGCGCAATGGTCCAGAACGGAAACTGGGGCGCAGGCCAGATCCTCGGAGTAGCTGGAAACAAGGTAGCTGATTCCGACATCAAGTTCCTCCCTCTCTACATGGGTCTCCCAGGCGAGGAGTCACAGGGTCTCTGCGTAGGTACAGAGAACTACCTCTCGATCAACATCCATGCTTCTGCTGAAGCACAGAAGAATGCTGATGAGTTCCTCTCATGGCTCTTCTCATCCGAGACAGGAAAGAAGATCGTCAAGGAGCAGCTCGGATTCATCACTCCATTCAACACATTCACAGACGCAGAGATGCCTTCCGATCCTCTTGCAAAGGAAGTCATCAACTGGATGAACAAGGACGGAGTGAAGTCGCTTCCATGGACATTCGCAGCTATTCCTTCAGAGCAGTGGAAGAGCGATTTCGGTGCAGCTCTCCTCGAGTACATCAACGGTTCCAAGAACTGGGATGCAGTCAAGAAGGTCGCTATCGACGCTTGGGCTAAGGAAGCTAAGCTGGCAGGTAGGTAATTCGCCACAGGAAAGGCCGTCCTTGGTGACGGCCTTTTCAGATTTAATGGAATCTCTAAAATGGAAAAGAACATAAGAAAATACTTCTGGCTGTTTGCCCTGCCAGGACTGATCTGCTTCATGATTGCATTCGTAGTCCCCTTCATCTGGGGAATAGTGCTCTCATTCTGCACATTCACGAATATCACAGATGCTCATTTCGTCGGCCTGGATAACTACATCAAGGCATTCGTGATAGACAATTACTTCACTGACGCATTCTGGTTCACGCTTGCCTTCACGATCGTAAGCGTCATCACGATCAACATACTGGCATTCAGCTTCGCGCTGATCCTTACAAAAGGCGTACCTGGAACAAATGCATTCAGAACCATCCTCTTCATGCCAAACCTCATCGGAGGCATCGTGCTCGGCTGGGTCTGGAACGTTATCATAAACGGAGTCCTGAGGTTCTTCGAGCTCAGTATCACGGCTAGTCCGAAATTCGGCTTCTGGGGCCTTGTGATATTGATGAATTGGCAGAATGTAGGCTACATGATGGTCATCTACATCGCAGCTCTCCAGAATGTCCCGACAGACATACTCGAAGCAGCGTCGATAGATGGAGCAAACGGAAGGACCACGCTCTTCAAGATCATAATCCCATCCGTAATGCCTTCAATCACCATCTGTCTCTTCATGACGATCACCAACGGCTTCAAGCTTTATGACCAGAACCTCGCGCTCACAGCAGGAAACCCGAACCACCAGACTGAGATGATGGCAATGAACATATTCAATACCTTCTACAACAGAACGGGATTCGAGGGCGTCGGACAGGCTAAGGCCGTGATCTTCACGATCATCGTAGGAATAATCGCCCTTGCCCAGCTTGGAATCACAAAGAAGAAGGAGGTAACGAACTAATGGCACAGGTTCAGAATAAATCCACGAAATGGATACTGTTTGCAGTCCTCATCATCGTTTCCGCATTCGTGATCTTCCCTATCCTCGTAGTCCTGCTCAACTCCTTCAAGCTCAAGTTCTACATCTCTGATGCACCGTTCTCGATGCCAACCTCAGAGACATTCGCAGGACTCTTGAACTACACATCGGGTCTCGTGAAGACAGGCTTCTTCACATCTTTCGGATACTCGCTCTGGATTACAGTGGCATCTGTATTCGGCATACTGCTCTGCACAAGCATGCTTGGCTGGTACATCACAAGAGTCCATGGCAAGGTGACAAGCCTCATCTACTACCTGCTTACGATCTCGATGATAGTCCCATTCCAGATGGTCATGTTCTCGATGTCGAAGATCGCTAACATCCTCCACCTCGACAACCCTATCGGAATCATAGTACTCTACATCGGATTCGGATGCGGTATGGCTACCTTCATGTTCGCAGGCTTCGTGAAATCGATCCCGCTTGCCCTCGAGGAAGCAGCAATGATAGACGGAGCAGGTCCTGTAAGGACATTCTTCCAGGTAGTAATGCCGATGATGAAGCCCACTGCTATCACACTGGCTATCCTGCAGACGATGTGGGTATGGAACGACTACCTGCTTCCTTATCTGACGCTCGGAACCGACTACAAGACCATTCCTGTAGCTATCCAGTACCTCAGAGGCGGATACGGATCGGTTGATATGGGAGCTATGATGGCAATGCTCGTGCTTGCTATGCTTCCTGTGATCATCTTCTTCCTGTCATGCCAGAAGTACATCATCAAGGGAGTGCTTGCAGGAGCAGTCAAGGGCTGATATCGATTAATCAATAAACTGAGGGACAGTATGAAGACAAAGAGAATAACGATTACGGATATTGCAGAAAAATCAGGTTACTCGAAGACCGCAGTCTCGTTTGCCTTCAACTGCCCTTCACGCATCTCGAGGGAAGCATGCGAGAAGATCCTTGCAGTCGCCAAGGAGCTTGACTACATCCCCGACCCGATGGCAAGGAACTTCTCGCTTGGAAGGCACATGTCGATCGGATTCCTGATGCCCCAGATCGCACAGGCATGCCTGGCTAACCCATACATGCAGGAAGTGATCAAGGGCATCGGGATAATCTGCCAGAGCCATGGATACAACCTTACGATCATCCCTCCCCTACACTCATCGATTGCAGAGGCTGTGAAGAACGCGACAGTGGATGGCCTGATAACGATGGGCCTTACTGTAGATCAGTCCATCAGCGATACACTGAGGCAGAGAAAGCTCCCGTTTGTCACTATTGACGGAGTCCCATCCAGGGATATCGTCTCTATCAACATCGATGATGAGGGTGCGGCAGAGCTGGAGATGTGGACCGTACTCGAGCATGGGCACAGGAAGATCGCTGTGCTCGCGCTTCCAGACAACGCATACTCATCAAGCGATGACGCATGCGCTGCAACCATCACCAGGAAGAGGCGCAATGGCTATATCGCAGCGCTCTCAAAGCAAGGGATGACGCTCGATGATGTCCAGTACCACTCATGCGATGCGACCTTCGATGACGGATACCAATCAACTCAGAGGATACTCGAGAAGAGCAGGCCGACCTGCTTTGTGTGCATGTCCGATATAGCAGCCATAGGCTCGGTAAAGGCCATACGCGAGAAGGGGCTCCGGGTTCCAGAGGATATCTCAGTCATCGGATTCGATGGCATCTCGGCAGGATTCCTAATGGAGACAGGGCTTACTACTATCGAGCAGAGCGCTGAGGAGAAGGGTCTCAAGAGCGCAGAGACGCTCTTCATGATCCTCGATGGCAAGATGCCGGAGAACAACAACTTAACGATTCCTTTCCGCCTTCTGGAAAGAGGATCGCTTTCAAGGATTTGAAAATGAATATCTCAGGAAGCAGAGCATCAGGGATCCTGATGCACATCACATCACTACCTTCTGAATACGGCATAGGAGACCTCGGTCCCGAAGCATATGCATTTGCCGATCTAGTCGCGAAAAGCGGCGCAACGCTCTGGCAGATGCTCCCGCTCGGTCCTACAGGCTATGGAAACAGCCCATATGCGGCACGCTCAACGTTTGCCGGAAATGAGCTTCTGATATCTCCGGACATACTCCTTGAGGAGGGATACCTGAATCAGGAGGATCTGATACACCCGGAATTCCCGGAGGAGAAGGTTGACTTCCAGAGGGTTTATGAATGGAAGATACCGGTTCTGAAGAAGGCTGCGAGGAACCTACTGTCATCCCAGGTCGAGAGAAAGGGGCTGCAGGAATTCAGGGCACGCGAGTCCTTCTGGATCGAAGACTATGCCCTATTCATGGTCCTATATGAAAAGTACCAGGATGCAAGATGGTACTCTGTATGGGATAAGAAAGAAGGAAGAAGGGATCCTGCGGCACTCGATGCCCTGAGGAAGGATAAGAAGGACGAGATCGAGACATGGATCGCTCTTCAGTACTTCTTTGATCTGCAGATAAAGAAGCTCAGGAAGCATGCGAACGAAAAGGGGATAAAGCTCATTGGAGACATCCCTATCTTCGTAGGAGCTGACAGCGCAGACACATGGTCGCATATAGAGCTTTTCAAGACGGATGCGAAGGGACGCTACAGCGCTGTCTCCGGAGTACCGCCAGACAATTTCTCGGCAACAGGTCAGCTCTGGGGCAACCCTGTATACAACTGGCGTGTCCATAAGGAAACGGGCTTTGACTGGTGGACAAGGAGAATCGAGAGGCTTCTTGAGCTATCCGACATACTCAGGATAGACCACTTCAGGGGCTTTGCCGAGTACTATGAGATAAAGGCAAGCGAGAAGACAGCAGAGAACGGAGTATGGAAGAAGAGCCCTGGAAAGGAGTTCTTCGATATACTCTCCAGGAAGCACGGGAAGCTCCCGATCATCGCTGAGGATCTCGGCCTGATGACCGATTCCGTGATAAAGCTCAGGGATTCGAACGGATTCCCAGGCATGAAGATCGCTGAATTCGGCTTCACCAAGGATAGGGCTGGTTATCTCAATACATACGATGATTTCCTGCCCCATAACTACTCCAGGTCCTTTGTAGCATATACAGGCACACACGACAACGACACAGTCAAGAGCTGGTTCTATTCGCTCCCTGCCGAAGACAGGCATATGATCCGCGAATACCTCGCCTCCCCTGACAATGAGATCGTATGGGCCCTCATCAGAGCCGTCATGATGTCGAATGCAGATACGGCTATCATACCTATGCAGGACATCCTGGAGCTCGGGAACGAAGCAAGGATGAACTACCCTTCTACCTGCAACGACAAGAACTGGAGCTGGAGGATGAAGAGCGGAGCATTCGATGATTACAGGGTCGGAAGATTCGCATTCCTATCGCGGATTTCAGGCAGAAACGGCCTGACAGCGGAGGAATCGGAGAGAAAGCACCTTGGATTATGATCTATTGCATATTTGCTATTGATTCTTTTCCCGTTTTCTGCCATAGTATTTAAGGTAATGGGCGGTTAACTCAGCGGGAGAGTGTCACGTTGACATCGTGGAAGTCGCCAGTTCAATCCTGGCATCGCCCACTAAGGCTTATTCTTTTCCAGAAAAGGAATCGGATAAGCCTTTTTTCTTTACCAAAAATTATCAAAAGCACATATGATGGAATGGAAGACAGGGAGAGGCTTCAGCTCATCCGGACAGCCATCCGGATGCTGATGCAATCATTTTTGATTCGGAAAACATATGAGAAGAAGACAGGCCAAAGCTGATTCAGGGATAATAAAAGGAAGATAGAGTAATCGAATACAAGCGTGAACTGACAAAGGATAGCGAAGGGCTTGAGAGAGAAGTCGCTTCTTTTCTCAACACAAATGGTGGAGAGCTTCTTATTGGAGTGAACAATGATGGAACAGTATACGGCGTTGATGATGTCGATGCTGCCCAGACAAAGATTGCACAGCGTTTAGATTC
>JAXFQZ010000111.1:0-11683 GCA_034178685.1 Candidatus Ornithospirochaeta sp.
GGTGATTCCAATACCTGGGGCTTTATCCCTGGTTCTGGCGAGAGGCTTGAGAAGGATAGAAGATGGACAGGAGTAGTCCAGAATAGGCTCGGCAGCGGATACAGGATCATAGAGGATGGCATCAACGGACGCACCTCTGCATGGGACCATAGGTACTGGGGAGAATACGTTAACGGCCTCAAGGGGCTGCCATATGCCCTCTTCAGGGAGAAGCCCATTGACATGGCTGTAGTGATGCTAGGCACGAACGATCTTCTCTATACAGATGCAGAGGGGGTCTACAAGGGAATGTACATCCTTGTCAGGAACCTTGTGAATGCTCAATCCGTATATGAAGGCGCAACCCTGGGCTCGCGGGGCATATTCGCCTCTTCCCCGTCTGTGCTTCTTGTCGCTCCCGTATGCTCTGCAGAGAGCACGAAGGATGATCCGGACGGAGGCTTCAGATACCGCGAATCAAGGAAGATAGCGGCGCGCCTTAAGGAGATTGCGGATCATTTCTCAATAGAATTCCTGGATGCTTCTGAATATGCGGAGGCATCTTCCATAGATGGCATCCATATGGATGCTGAGAATCATGCGAAGCTCGGTGAGGCCATAAGCGATAAGCTAAGGAGAATACTATGAAGGCATTTGTGAATGAAAGACCGGAACCATGCGATTATAAGGTCATTTCAAAGCACTATGATGTAGTTGTGGTCGGTGGTGGAATGAGCGGCATTTCGGCTGCCATTGCATCTGCGCGCAACGGCGCAAGGACTGCGATAATCCAGGACAGGAGCGTCTACGGCGGGAATGCAAGCTCGGAGAACAGGATGCATATCTCCGGAGCCTCGTGCCACTGGGGCAAGAAGAACGCTGCTGAGACAGGAATACTGATGGAGCTCCAGCTTGAGAACAAGCATCTGAATCCAAACCACTGCTACTCGATCTGGGATGGTGTCCTATGGTCGAAGGTGAGGCTTCAGGAGAACCTCGACAGCTACATGGACACAACGATGCATAAGGTGTCATCGGATGGGAAGAGGATAGAATGGATCGAGTGCTATCAGATGACGACCGAGAACCAGTACAGGTTCACTGCCGATATCTTCATAGATGCAACCGGAAACGGTACGCTCGGCTACTATGCAGGAAACGAATACAGCATAGGGAGAGAGGGCGTTCATGTGTACGGAGAGAAGGATGCTCCTGAGGTGTCCGATGGAGAGACGATGGGAAACACCATCTACTTCGTTGCCCATGACACAGGCCATCCTGTGAAGTTCGTCAAGCCCGACTGGGCCTACTCATACCCTGATGAGACATACTTCAAGCACCGCTACCATGGGGATATTGTCGTGTACCATGATGCCGATGACGTAGTTGTCCTCAAGGCAGGGGATGATTACGAGAACCACAGCGATCAGCTCGTAGAGAAGTACGATGTGAAATCGGGATACTGGTGGATAGAGCTGGGCGGAGACTGGGATGACATCATAAAGCAGGCAGAGGACATAAGGTGGGAGCTTTATAAGATCATCTACGGAGTCTGGGACCATATAAAGAACCAGGGAGACCACGGCGCCGGGAACTATGAGCTCGACTGGGTAGGCAACCTCTCTGCATGGAGGGAATCGAGAAGGCTGATCGGAACATATGTTCTCAAGGAGGAGGACATTCTTGCGAACAGGGTCTTCGATGATGGCGTTGCATATGGCGGCTGGCCTATGGATGAGCACACTGCAGGAGGCTTCAATGCAGTAGGGGAGATCCCTTCGAAGGTAAGATCCTTCAAGGGCCTCTATTCGATTCCTTACGGGTGCTACTGCGCCAAGGATATCGAGAACCTCATGATGGCAGGAAGGGATATCTCATGCAGCAAGCTTGCGATGGGGTCGACGCGCGTCATGGGAACATGCGCAGTAGGAGGACAGGCTGCGGGAACAGCGGCTGCGATGGCTGTGAAGGCAGGGATGACGCCTGTGGAGTTCGGGAAGAAGCACATGCAGGAACTGAGGCAGCAGCTCCTCAAGGATGACTGCTACATAATGGGACTGAGGAACGAGGATCCGGAAGATCTTGCAAGAAGCGCTTCTGTTTCTGCGACAAGCGAGAAGACGCCTGCATCCCTTGTGATCAACGGCTACGCTAGGAATATAGGGGATGAGATCAATGAATGGATCTCGGGTCCTATCTCCGACAGAGGAGAGACCCTTTCGCTGAAGCTCCGGGAGAGGTCCTTGGTAAGGGGGGTGAGGATCGCATTCGATCCGGATCTCTCGGATGAGAAGTGCATCTCGGTATCAAAGGCATTCATAGAGAAGGAGACGAAGGGACCTGACAGGAACCTCGTCAAGGATTATTCCGTGATTGCCCTTAGGGATGGCATGGAGGTGTTCCGAAAGGATATTGCCGGAAACTACCAGAGATTATGCATAACGGAGCTCGGGGATGGCGTCGAGGCCGATGAGATAAGGATCCACATCACTGCTACCAACGGCGCCAGTGAGGCCAAGGTATTCGAGGTCAGGATCTACTGATCCGCAGCGATTGAAACACCCTGCATTGCCTAGCCTTGCAGGGTGTTCTTCTCTCATTGCAGGTCTGCTGTTACGAAAAACTACAAAAGACCGTACTTGCCAATAAGCTCGTCGACATCCTCCCTTGAGGGCATCGAGGCGCTTGTGCCGTGCCTTGTCACAGAGATGTTCGATACAGCCATAGCATGCCTTGCCGCCTCAAGAAGCGTCATTCCCTCCCCAAGGTACGCCAGAAGACCTCCGTTGAATGCATCTCCTGCGCCTGTTGTATCGACTGGCCTGAGATCGTAGTTCGGAATCCTTCTCTCGGTGCCTTCGCCGCTGAAGAATATTCCGTTCCTTCCTATGGTTATTATCGTATTCTTCACTCCGAGCGATGCAAAGTACGATGCAATAGCCCTCTCCTCATCCTCGCATGTGCACTTCATTCCCGAAAGAAGAGCGGCTTCTGTCTCATTCGGGGTGACCAGATAGAGCATCGGATAGAGGTCCTTCGCGATCTGGTATGCAGGAGCTGGGTTCAGAATGACCTTTATTCCCATTCCATATGCCTTCCTGATGAGCTTTTCCGTTGCATCATTGTTGATTTCAAGCTGCATCAGCAGGTAATCAAGGCCATCAAGCATGCTATCAAGCGCTTTTATGTCCTCATCGCTGTATGTGCAGGATGCGCCAGGGACTACCACTATCTCGTTCTGCCCCGTTTCCTCGCTTACGGAAATAAGGGCGGTTCCTGTTTCTGCCTCATCTGTCGTGAAGACCCAGGATGCATCTATGTTCTTCTCATTTCCTATTGCATCGCGGCAGAAGGATGAGAAGCTGTCATTCCCTATCTTGGTTGAGAACCTGAGCTTTGCACCCTGCCTTGCTGCGGCTATCGCCTGGTTCGATCCCTTGCCACCGGCTCCTGCCCGGAAGCTCAGTCCCTTGACTGTCTCACCGGGCCTGGGAAGCCTTTCAGTCCTTGCCGTCAGGTCCACGACAAAGCTTCCGATTATTCCGATTTTCTTCATATCCATAGATTATGGAGCATATGGATGAGCATGGCAATCAAAAGAATATACATACGGAAAAGTGCAAATATTCTTGTCAATCCTTGTAACCCCTGGTCTGAAACGAGGCAATATACTGAAGAAACAAAAAGCCTAGTATTGAAAAAGGAGGTTTTCAATGAGGTCTTTAAAGAAGTCATTAGTTTTGCTTCTTGTTGCTCTTATTTCGGTATCGTCTGCTTTCGCAAATGGCGCACAGGAGCAGGGAGAAGTCACAATCAAGCTTGCTACTGCTGATAACACATATGGAATCAGCACCGATCCTGAGCTCCAGCAGGCAGTAACGGATATGATCAAGGACAAGACAGGCGTCAATATCTCACCTATCATACCGCCTCTTGCTTCATATTCCGATAAGCTTGCTACTCTCATCAACAGCGGAGACATCCCAGATGTATTCACAGTCGCGCAGTGCATGGTCAAGATCCCTCAGATGGTTGCAAGGGGACAGCTTCTGGATCTTACTTCATACATCGATGGCTCAGAGAAGCTGAAGATCATCGACAGGGCGCTGCTTGAGACACCATATACAGATGGCAACCTCTACTTCGTTCCATACAACAACCCTAAGTCGAAGGGCATCATGCTCAGGAAGGACGTGATGGAGAAGTATGGGATCAACCTCTCCTCCACTCCTACAACAGAGGAATTCATCACTGAGATGTCCAAGCTCGTCGGAACAGGAATCACTCCATTCACATTCCCTAAGTGGATCGACAACTTCCAGTTCTTCTACAACTCCTTCGGAGCATGGGGCGGCGTATACCTCAAGGACGGAAAGTACGTAGATGGCTTCCAGGAGCCAGAGATGAGAGAGGCTCTCGAGTACATCCACACGCTCTATACGAAGGGCATCCTCAATTCGGAGTTCATCACAACCGAGAATAGCCAGATGAGGGAGAAGACATACACAGGACAGTCCGCTTCCGACATCGACTACATCACAAACTACATCAACTACGTCCAGAATACGGAGAAGGCTGGCGTTCCTACCGAGATGTTCCTGATCTACAAGCTCGTGGGACCAAGGGGAGATGGCGGTGCGCTCAACGAAGCTACTCAGACAGCTCTTGCAGTCTCTGCAAAGACAAAGCACCCTGATGAGGCTTTCAAGGTGATCGAGACACTCGTATCGGATCCTGAGCTCTATCCTGCATTCTTCGGAATCGGAGTCGAGGGCAAGCACTATACCCTTAACGAGAACAAGGAGATCACTCCTACCGCAAAGGCATCCAACAGCGGTTACAAGTATACTCTCAACTACCTCTCAGACTCCTTCCTCGATATCGATGTGAACAACCTGCCATTCAGCCTCAATGCATCGATGATCAAGGGAATCGAGACACAGAAGAACCACATCAAGGCAGTTGTCCCTAATCTCGGGCCTAACCACTCTGCAGATGTGATCGTAGGACTCTCGGAGGAATACGACAGGGTATCCCCATCCATCAAGAGCACAAGGGAATCGATCGCAGCTAAGATCGTGATCGGCTCTGTCTCTGTAGAGGAGGGAATGAAGGAATACGAGAACTTCTGGAAGTCCATAAACGGACCTCAGATCCTCGAGGAGCTCAATAAGGCTATCAGCAGGTAATCCATTCCGGAAGCTGTTACGGGACCGTTGTGCTTGCGCAATGGTCCCGATTCAAAAGGGTGTGAAATGGCGTCAAGAAGAGAAATCAGAAGCAGGTACAGAAAGAGCGCTGAGGAGCTTGTTTCCAGGATGACGGTCCGGGAGATGATATCGCAGCTTCTCCACAGCAGCCCTGCGATCCCAAGGCTTGGGATTCCTGCATACAACTGGTGGAATGAGGGCCTGCATGGCGCTGCCAGGTCGGGGACTGCAACGGTCTTCCCTCAGGCTATTGCGCTTGCATCTATGTTCGACCGTCCCTTCATGGAAGAAATCGGCAATGCAGTCTCCTCCGAGCAGAGAGCGAAGTACAATGCCTATTCCTCCCATGGTGATAGAGGGATATACAAGGGGCTGACTGTATGGTCGCCTAATATAAACATATTCAGGGACCCTAGATGGGGAAGGGGGCAGGAGACATACGGAGAGGATCCATGCCTGACTGCATCCCTTGCGGTATCATTCATCAAGGGGCTCCAGGGGGATGGGGAAGTGCTGAAGACAGCCAGCTGCATAAAGCACTTCATTGCCCATAGCGGTCCGGAGCCACTGAGGCATCACTTCAATGCTCAAGTGAGCGCCAAGGACATGGAGGAGACGTATCTGCCAGCATTCAGGAAGTGCGTCATGGAAGGCGACGTGGATGGCGTCATGGGAGCATACAGCATGATCGATGGAGAGCCATGCTGCGGCACGCACCTGATAGAGAAGACGATCAGGGGAGAGTGGGGCTTTGATGGCGTATTCATCTCGGACTGCTGGGCAGTAAGGGATTTCCATGAGCAGCACCATGTGACCAGGACGCCTCAGGAATCGGCAGCGCTTGCGCTTAGAAGCGGATGCGACATGAACTGCGGCTGCACCTATTCATACCTTGATAAGGCATATGATATGGGCCTTGTATCGAAGGAAGAGATCAGGAAAGCCGCGGAGAGGGTCTTCCAGACACGCTTCTCGCTTGGGCTCTTTGATGAAAAGACCGAATACGATGGGCTTTCCCTTGATATCGTTTCATCAAAGGAGCATAGGAACGCATCCCTCAAGGCTTCCAGGAACTCGATTGTCCTTCTGGAGAACAGGGATGGCTTCCTTCCTCTTCAGAACGTGGGCAAGGTTGCCGTGATAGGCCCCAATGCAGACTCCAGAAGCGTGCTATGGGGGAACTACCATGGCACTTCGATGAGGTACACGACCGTGCTTGACGGCTTCAGGTCGATCCTTGGCGATGAGCGCGTGCTCTATTCAGAGGGCTCTCATCTCGTGAAGGCCCATGTCGAGCGCCTTGCCGAGGATGATGACAGGATCGCTGAGGCTGTCTCCATTGCAGAAAGATGCGATGTCTCAGTGCTATGCCTTGGGCTTGATGAGGCAGTGGAGGGCGAGATGCATGACGATGGCAATGGCGGCATCGCAGGAGACAGGAAGGACCTTAGGCTTCCTGAGTGCCAGAGAAGGCTCCTGGAGGCAGTCGCTGCTGTGGGAAGGCCTGTTGTCGTCGTCCTCCTTTCAGGCGGAGCAATCGATCCTGAGATAGGGGACAAGCCAGCTGTTAAGGCTCTTCTGGAGGCATGGTATCCCGGCGAGTACGGAGGACGAGCGATCGCTGAGACAATACTCGGCATCAATAATCCATCCGCAAAGCTTCCTGTCACGTTCTACAGGAGCTCTGAGAAGCTCATGGATTACGAGTCGTACTCGATGGAGAACAGGACATACAGGTACTTCAGGGGAGAGCCGCTCTATCCATTCGGCCATGGCCTTTCCTATACATCGTTCTCATACAGCGGTGCATCCTTTGATGAGGATGCAAATAGAGTATCTGTCTGGGTCGAGAACACAGGGGACAGGGATGGGGATGAGATAACGCTTGCATTCGTCCACTGCAGCAGTCCCGATGCGCCTCCGAATCCTGTGCTTGCAGGCTTTGCAAGGACAGGCCTCGCCAGCAAGGAAAGAAGGCTTGTCTCGGTAGAGCTTGCGGATGATGCATTCACGCTTGTGTCGAGCGATGGTGTCAGATACCCCGCATATGGGGATTGGGAGATATTCGTAGGATCCGGACAGGAGGGATTCTGCAGCAACGGAATAAAGATCAGGCATAGAAAGGAGAAGAATAGATGAAGAAGGAAGAAAGCTTCCAGGTGCGCAAGCCTCTGGGCGTAAGGATCTCAAGGCAGAAATGGCTGCTGCTGATGCTCATTCCGGGCCTTGTCTGGTACATAGTGTTCAAGTACATCCCGATGCTTGGCCTCGGGCTTGCATTCACCGATTATGGATTCAAGGCGAAGGTGTCATTCATCGGCCTGAAGAACTTCAGGAGGCTCTTCACATCATCGATCTTCGCAAAGGCTTTCAAGAACACATTGATCATAAGCCTTATGAATATCGTGTTCTATTTCCCTGTTCCATTGGTTGTCGCCCTCATGATCAACGAGCTCAGGAGCCTGAAGGCCAAGAAGGTCATACAGTTCCTGATCTACATACCGTACTTCTTCTCATGGGTAGTCGTAGGAAGCATCTTCGTGAACCTCCTGTCTCCTTCATCGGGACCTGTGAACATGCTTATAAAGGCAATGGGCAGGGATCCTATCTACTTCATGGCGAATCCCGATTACTTCAGGTCCATAATAGTAGTCTCCTACATCTGGAGGCAGATGGGCTACGGTGCCGTTATCTACATCGCAGCGCTTACCACCGTCGATCCTCAGCTCTATGAGGCCGCAACCATCGATGGCGCAGGGCACTGGGGACAGCTTCTCCATGTCACGATCCCGTCCATGAGGTCAACGATCGTCAGGATGCTCCTGCTGAACCTGTCGCACGTCCTGCTTATCTTCGAGCAGATCCTCGTAATGTACAACGCTGCTGTATATGATGTCGCGGATGTCCTGCAGACATACGTGTACAGGGAAGGAGTGCTCTCTGGGGATATCGGGTACTCAGTCGCTGTCGGCATGTTCACCTCGATAATAAGCCTGATCCTGGTGCTTTCAACGAACAAGCTATGCTCTAAGGTCCTCGATGAGCCGATTCTTTAAGGAGGTAGGAAGATGAGTAATGCCACAATAAGGGAAAGCAGAGGAAGAAAGGTCTTCAATATAATAAACAGGGTGCTCCTGCTTCTAGTCTGCCTGATTGTCATAGTTCCTATCTGGAACGTGCTTATTACATCCGTTGCAGCCGATAAGGACGTGATGGGAAACGATTATCTTCTCATCCCGCGCTCCTTCACTCTCAGCAACTACTCAAGGGTCCTCCACAGCGGCTATATGCAGGCATTCAGGAACTCGATATTCGTCGCAGTGGCAGGCACAGCGCTCTCGATGCTCATCTCGCTTCCTCTTGGCTATGCGCTCTCAAGGCGTGAGCTTGTGGGAAGAGGAATATGGATGAAGATGCTTACATTCACCATGGTATTCGATGTAGGCATCATGCCTTTCTACATCGTTGTCAGGAGCCTTCATCTGATCAACACCATGGCGGCTATCATAATCCCTGTGGCTGTCTCGACCTTCAACGTGATCATCATCAAGAACTACATGACGAGCATCCCAGAGTCGCTTATAGAGTCGGCGAAGCTCGATGGCTGCAACGATGTCGTAGTGCTTGTCAGGATCGTGCTTCCTCTCTCGATATCGATCATCGCAGCGGTCGTGCTCTTCTACTTCGTAAGCTACTGGAACAGGTACTTCGAGGTCATCATGTTCATCAATGACAGCCGCAAGTACACTCTCCAGGTAGTCCTCAGGAGCCTCATGTTCGAGTCAGATGAATCCCTTGGAGGGGGCAACTACGTATACAACAACACCAAGATGGCTGTCATGGTGCTCGGAATGCTTCCTGTTCTTGTGATCTACCCGTTCATACAGAAGCATTTCGTCTCAGGTCTCATGCTTGGTGGAATCAAGGAGTGATGCTAAGCTGTTATAATCGGCAGTAAGGACAGATATGGAAGACGAGAGCTACAGCATCACATTCTCAGGCCGTTTCCACTACACGAAGGGCGGTGGGGTATCGCTCCATCGCCATAGCGAGGATTACCAGATCCAGCTTGTGTATGGGGGCTCTGCCAAGGCAAGGGTGGATTACGATTACTACTTTCTGAAGGCAGGGGACATCCTCTTCCTGAAGAAGGGGAACCTCCATGAGTTCAGGGTGCTTTCCGCAGAGGGCTTCAAGACCCTTGAGCTGAAGTTCTCGAATCCCAATCCATATGTCGAAAGCCTTATTTCCGACATAAGCGTGCTGTTTGAGGATAGGGAGAACCAGATCTTCAACATCTTCTCGCGCATCGTCCAGGAGGGCTACATGAAGCTCCCTGATTACAAGCTCATGTCGACGACTCTCCTTACAGAGAGCCTCGTGACGATGAAGAGGATATGCAGCGAGAAGTCAGCTGTAAAGTACAATCCCCTGATAGCGCCAGTGCAGACGAAGGCGGACAGGAATACCTCAAGGATCATGCAGTGCGTGACGGATTACGTATACAGGAACATAGAGAAGCGATTCTCCCTGAAGGACCTGGCGGAGGGGTGCGGATACAACCAGGACTATATTTACAGGATGATACATCGTGAGACCGGGCTTTCGACGATACAGTACGTGAACATGATCAAGTTCGAGCAGGCGAAGAACCTGATACAGCACACGGAGCTGTCTCTCTCCGAGATCAGCTGGAACCTCGGCTTCGAGAGCCTTCAGTACTTCTCGAAGTTCTTCAGGCAGAGGGCCAGCATGACTCCATCTGAGTATCTGAACAAGACAAGGAACAAGGTAAGAACCGATTATTGAATTCCATGAGGAGGATGAATATGGAAAGAAGGCGCTATGCGCAGGTTGGAACAGGCGGTAGGGCAAGGATGTACTATGAGGCGGTCGCCACAGTATACAAGGATATAGACCAGATCGTTGGCTTCTGCGATCAGAGCCCGACAAGGATGCACTATGCGAACTCAAGGCTCAGGGAGCTTGGAGCTGCCGAGGTTCCTGAGTACCTTCCATCGGAATTCGAGAAGATGATCGATGAGACAAGGCCGGATACTGTCATTGTGACGACTGTGGATAGAACGCACGATGATTACATCGTCAGGGCTATGGAGAAGGGGTGCGATGTCATCACCGAGAAGCCGATCACGATCGATGAGAAGAAGGCACAGAGGATAATAGATGCTCAGAAGAGGACTGGAAGGAATGTCAGGGTCACCTTCAACTACAGGTATGCGCCATACCATACGATGATCAGGAAGCTTGTAAGGGACGGTGCTATCGGCACTCCGCTTCAGGTGCACTTCGAATGGCTTCTCAATACAGTCCACGGCGCTGACTACTACAGGAGATGGCATAGCTGCAAGGCAAACAGCGGCGGCCTTCTCGTGCATAAGGCCACTCATCACTTCGACCTGGTCAACTTCTGGCTCGGAGATGAGCCGAAGAGCGTGTTCGCCCTTGGTAACCTCGGATTCTACGGAAGGGCTGCTGCTGAGAAGCGCGGTGTCGATAAGTTCTACTACAGGTGCCATGGAAGCGAGAATGCAAAGGGCGATCCGTTTGCGATCGATATCGAGTCGAACCCGCAGCTGAAGGCCCTCTACCTCGATGCGGAGGCAGACAGCGGATACATCCGCGACAGGAGCGTCTTCAGGGATGACATAAGCATCGAGGATACGATGAATGTGATCGTAGGCTACAAGAGCGGGGTTCAGATGTCCTACTCCCTCTTCTCGTACTCCCCATGGGAGGGCTTCAATGTCGCAATAAACGGCACTGGAGGAAGAATCGAGTACACAGCCCTTGAGAAGCCGTACATCAACGCAGGCGGAGACAAGGGAGGCGAGGGTGCGACTGTGTACCACCGCATACGCGTCTGCCCTATGTTCGCAGAGGCATACGATGTGCCTGTTGTCGAGAGGGCAGGAGGACATGGCGGCGGGGATCCGGTGATGCTTGATGATATCTTCCTGCCGGAGCCTCCATATGATGAGTTCCATAGAGCGGCTGATTACAGGGATGGAATCAAGTCGGCTCTTGTTGGAATCGCAGCGAATAAGAGCATTGCCTCGGGCATGCCTGTTGATGTTGATGCTCTTGTAAAGTGGTAACGAAATGGAAAATGTATTCTTTGATGATTTCTCATCCTTTCCTTTAGGGCCCTTTCCCTATGATCCCAATCATTCAGCAATGGGAGAGTACCATTGCTACCCTGAGAAGGGATACAAGGGTGCATGGTTCGATCCTATAGCAGACTGGGATTATAAGGGGCCATCGTGGCTCGTGACATCCCCGAGGATGGATGGCTGCAACCTTATGGAGCAGATGAGGATGAAGAGCCCTAGGGAGAAGGTCGCCGTTCCCGTGCTTAGGGCAGGGGACACGAGATGGCGCGACTACAGGGTCTCAGTACAGCTCAGGGCCTTCACCGATAGCGAGATCTCCGGCATCCTCTTCAGGTACCAGACGAGCATGATGCACTACGGCTT
>JAXFQZ010000131.1:0-16961 GCA_034178685.1 Candidatus Ornithospirochaeta sp.
AAGACATAACGGATGTTGGTGATGAAGAGATCTCCTTCATCGTTGACCAACTCAACAAGAGACCACGCAAGTGCCTTGGATTCAGAACACCTTATGAGGTCTACTATTCAAAGACGTTGCATTTGATTTGACTATTCAAGATATAAAACCTCCTTTAGGTTTTTCCTTTTGTTAAGATTCTGATTTAGTTTTCACCGCAGAAACAGAAGTCGATTCTTGATAAATTGTATCATTTTTTGCTCTCGGCGAAATTATTCCTTGTTCTCGGAAAGCCCTCGGATTATGCTCGCAGCTATGATAATCGACGCGCATGCACATGTTTTCACCCATCTTGCAGGCTTCGGCGCAGATGGCGAGCTGAGGAGCCTCGGAGGCGGTAAGGCGATATGGAGCACAGGGGAAGTGATTCAGCTTGTGCCGGAGGAATACGGCAGGACGGAGTTCTCGCTCCAGACCCTGCTTGGCATAATGGATAGATGCTCTATAGACAAGGCTGTCCTTCTCCAGGGAGGCTTCCTGGGATTCGACAACAACGGTGTCCTGGAGGCAGTCAGATCATGCCCTGATAGGATAAGAGGCGCATTCACAGTCGATCCCTTCTGCCGCAGCAGGGACAGGATCCTCGATAACCTGCTCTCAAAGGAGATAGACGCCTTCAAGTTCGAGGTATCCTCTGGCTGCGGGCTCATGGGCGTGCACCCTGAGTTCGATATCGCAGGCGACATGATGTATGGTATATACAGAAGGCTCTATGGCAAGGTGCGCACGATCGCATTCGACCTAGGATCCCCTGGGGATGTCAGCCATCAGGTGGATAGGGTAAGGAAGATCGCTGATGACTTCCCGTCCTTCAATGTGGTTGTATGCCATCTCTCATCCCCTAGAAGGGATCAGGATGAGAACCTGAAGAGGGAGCTTGAGATGCTGAGGAAGGACAATATCTACTTCGATACAGCCGCCCTTTTCTGGAAGACAAGAATCGAGGAGTACCCCTATCCTGTCTCAAGGAAGTACCTTGGGTACGCAAGGTCCATCGTAGGCGCTGAGCACCTCATGTGGGGAAGCGACGCTCCCTCCACTCTCGTCCTTTACCCGATGGAGAAGCAGCTTGGATACGCAGATGGCATCTTCAGCAGGGAAGAGGAGGAATACTACTACCACAAGACAGCTGAGAAGGTCTACTTCTGATAGCTTAAAGCCATATCCTTTGTTCCTGCTTGCTTAAGCGGTTTGTTTGCCATTGCTTTCGGATTTAAGCTATACTGGCTCTATGGCGTATGATGAAAGCAATATAAAATCACTTACATCGTTGGAGCACATCAGATTAAGGCCTGGAATGTATATAGGGCGCCTAGGCGATGGTTCGCATGAGGATGATGGAATCTATGTCCTTCTCAAGGAAGTAGTCGACAACTCGATAGATGAATTCACGATGAAATGCGGAAACAGGATCATCGTAACAGTCCTCGATGGGACTGTGTCCGTAAGGGACTATGGAAGGGGAATCCCCCTGGGTAAGGTCGTTGAGTGCGTGTCTGTCATAAACACAGGTGCAAAGTACGATTCGGAGGCATTCCAGTTCTCTGTGGGCCTTAATGGAGTAGGCACGAAGGCAGTGAATGCACTCTCATCCAGGTTCATCGTCAAGAGCTTCAGGGATGGGAAGTACGCATCTGCCTATTTCATCAACGGCTCCCTTGATAAGGAGGAGTCCGGGGATACGGATGAGCGCAACGGCACCTATGTGGAGTTCACTCCCGACAATACCATATTCAAGGACTACAGCTACAACCTCGATATGGTCATGGAGAGGATGTGGAACTACGCATACCTCAACACAGGGCTTACGATAGAGTTCAACAAGAAGGTGATAAGAAGCCAGAATGGGCTTCTTGACCTCCTGGGCAGGATACTTGGGGATGATGGGCTCTATCCGATGATCCACTTCAAGAACAGCCACCTTGAGTTCGCCTTCACGCATACGAATGGCTATGGGGAGAACTACTATTCATACGTCAATGGACAGCATACATCGGATGGAGGAACGCATCTTGCGGCATTCAAGGAGGGCGTTCTCAAGGGAATCAACGAGTACTACAGGAAGAGCTGGAATGCTCCAGAGATCAGGGATGGAATAGTAGGCGCGATCTCGATCAAGATGCAGAATCCCGTATTCGAGTCGCAGACCAAGAACAAGCTCGGGTCGACAGAGGTAAGGGCCTGGATCGTGAGCGAGGTCAAGGAAGCCGTGATCGATGCCCTGATGAAGGACAAGGATAAGGCCCAGAACCTCCAGAACAAGATAACAACGAACGAGAAGATACACAAGGAAGAGCAGAGCGTCAGGAACAGCACTAGGGAGAGGGCGAAGAGCGTTGCGATCAACATACCCAAGCTCAATGAGTGCAAGTACCACCTGAACAATGCGCCCCAGGCCCACAGGGCGGAGGGAGAGGCATCGATGATCTTCCTCACAGAGGGCGATAGCGCTGCAGGCACGATCAACTCGACAAGGAACAACCTCACCCAGGCTGTATTCGCCCTGAGGGGAAAGCCCTTCAACGTGCAGGGCTTCAGCAGGACAGAGATATATAAGCACGAGGAGCTCTACAACATCATGGTGGCCCTTGGAATCGAGAACGGGATAGAGGGCCTGAGGTACGGCAAGGTCATCATAGCAACAGATGCCGATGACGATGGATACCACATAAGGAACCTCCTGATGACGTTCTTTCTGACGTACTTCGAGGAGCTTGTGACCTCAGGCAGGCTTTTTATCCTGGAGACTCCGCTATTCAGGGTCAGGAACAAGTCGAGATCTGTATACTGCTACTCGGAGAAGGAGCGTGATGAGGCCATTGCAGAGATAAAGGGAGCGGAAGTGACAAGGTTCAAGGGACTAGGCGAGATCAGCCCGAAGGAGTTCGGTGCCTTCATAGGCGAGGATATAAAGCTGGTTCCTGTGACGATCTCATCGATCAAGGAAATCAGGAAGAAGATGGAGTTCTACATGGGCAAGAACACACCTACCAGAAGGGATTTCATTATGGAGAATCTAATCTGATGTCGCAGGCAGATAAACTATTCGAGACAAACTTCCTCCAGTACGCATCGTATGTAATCAGGGAGAGGGCTATCCCGGATCTCCTCGATGGCTTCAAGCCTGTGCAGAGAAGGATAATGCATACGCTCTTCACGATGGATGACGGCAACTTCAACAAGGTCGCGAACGTCGTAGGAGAGGCGATGAAGTACCATCCGCATGGAGACTCATCGATCTATGAGGCGCTTGTCAACCTTGCTAATGCTGAGCTCTTCATCGATAAGCAGGGTAACTACGGAAACATATTCACCGGTGATGGAGCAGCTGCTTCAAGGTACATAGAGTGCAGGCTCAAGCCATTTGCCAAGAGCGTTCTGTACAATCCCGAGATCACTGAGTTCGTCGATTCCTATGATGGAAGAAGGAAGGAGCCTGTGGTTTTCCCCGCGAAGATACCCGTAGTCGCCATACAGGGCGCGATGGGAATCGCGGTCGGCATGTCGACGATGATCCTTCCCCATAACCTCCTGGAGGTGCTGGAGGCTGAGAAGAAGGCCCTCAGGGGAGAGCCCTTCGAGCTCTATCCGGACTTCCAGACAGGAGGGATCCTCGATGTCTCGGATTACCAGGATGGAATGGGCTCTGTGACTGTAAGGGCGAGGCTCAATGCCGAGAACCCGAAGAAGCTCGTGATCGAGGAGCTTCCGTACGGCGTCACGTCATCATCGCTTATCGAATCGATCAAGAAGGCTGATTCTAAGGGACAGCTGAAGATAGACTCGATCACCGACTACACTACCAACAAGGCTCAGATCGAGATCGTATGGCAGAGGAACGTCTATTCCAAGGACATGGTCGATGTGCTGTACGCGACGACCGCATGCGAGACCAGAATCTCCGTGAATCCCCTTGTCATTGTCGACAACCTCCCGAAGGCTGTACCCATCACCGAGATGGTTCGCTTCCATGCAGAGCACCTTGTCGAGGTCCTTGAGATGGAGCTCAGGAACGAGAGGAGGCACCTTGAGGATAAGCTCAGGGCAAGGACGCTGGAGAGGATCTTCATAGAGGAGAGGATATACAAGAAGATCGAGAACAAGACGACATCCGAGGCCGTGAACAAGGCAATCGTCACAGGCTTCAATCCGTTCCTTGCCGAAATAGGAAACGTTCCGCTCTCAGATGATGACATAGAGAGGCTTCTGAAGATACCTATCAGGAGGATCAGCCTCTTCGATATCGAGAAGAACAGGGCTGAGATCTCCGAGATCGAGGGAAGGATCCGTGAGATAGACTACAGCCTCGATAACATACGCGACTACGCATACGATTACCTCACCAGGCTGGAGAAGACATGCGACCAGGAGCTCTTTGCAAGGAAGACAGAGATCTCCTCCTTCGATTCGCTGACAGCCAAGGAGGTCGCAGTGCGCAACCTCGACCTGAGGTACGACAAGGCTACAGGATACATGGGGACCAATATAAGGACGGGGGATGTGCTTCTGAAGGTAAGCCCGTTCGACAAGGTCTTCTACATGAAGAACAATGCGGAGTACAGGGTCGTGAATGTCCAGGACAGGTTCTTCGTAGGCACAGAGGGGATCTTCTACGTGAACTATGCCGAGAAGGACATAATCTCCAAGGAGATCTTCACGATAATATACAGGGCTACGCTCCGCGAGAGGAAGGTGCTGCAGATAAAGAGGCTTCAGATCACCGCATTCGCTATGGATAAGGTCTATTCGGCAATTCCGCAGGAAGGAAAGCCTAAGGTGAAGAAGCTATCCATATACAAGAACGCAGTGATCAGCCTGAAGTACAAGTCCGGGCTGGGATACAAGAAGCTCGAGGATACTGCAAGATTCGCGGACTTCAAGGTGCTCAAGAGCGCGAATGCATCGGGGCAGCTTCTCTCTGCAAAGGAGCTTGAGGGGCTCTCGATCAGGCAGACCAAGGACAATCTGACATCAGAGGACCTGGAGCCGACGCTATTCGATGGAGTTGATGGAAAATGATAGATGACAGGGTTCTTTTCGAGGATAACCACCTCATTGCAGTCAATAAGATGCCGGGGGAGCTTGTTCAGGGCGACGAGACCGGTGACAGGACGCTTGCTGATGATGTCAGGGAGTACCTGAAGAGGAAGTACAGCAAGCCGGGCAATGTATACCTGGGCATTCCGCATCGCCTTGATAGGCCTACATCCGGCATAGTGCTCTACTGCAAGACGGAAAAGGCACTGGGAAGGATGAATGCCATGTTCCGTACCTCTGATGTCAGGAAGACATACTGGGCTATCGTTGACAGGCTTCCGGAGAAGACAGAGGCAACGCTTGTCCATTACATAGTGCGGGATACGAAGAACAACAAGAGCGTTGCGTACCCTGTGGAGAAGACGGGCTCCAAGCTTGCCAAGCTCAGCTACAGGGTGCTCTCGTCATCCGACAACTACCATCTTCTTGAGATCGATCTCCATACAGGAAGGCATCATCAGATCAGGGCACAGCTTGCTGCGATAGGGATACATATAAAGGGAGACCTGAAGTATGGGGCAGCCAGGTCCAATCCCGATGGCGGTATATGCCTCCATGCAAGGAAGCTTGTGTTCATCCATCCTGTGAGAAAGGAGGAGGTCACTGTGATAGCGCCTCCTCCCAGGGATAATCTCTGGTCCTATTTTGCCAGAGCGTAGATATTCCTTATATCCTCTCTCTCAAGAACCCTGAATGCCCCGAGTGTCCTTGTTCCGAAGAACGTTGCCTTCTCTGTAAGCTCATCGAGGTTCTCCTCAGAGAGGTCCACTCCCAGCTCAGAGATCCTCACAGGAAGGTTCATCGACCTGAAGAAGCCCTCCATTGCGTCTATAGCCTTCTCTGCATCCTTCTCATCGTCCCCTGTTCTCTCTATGCCGAAGAGGCGCTCTCCGAAGAGCACGAACCTTGAGGGGTTCTCCTTGTAGACATAGCGTGCCCATGTGCTCCAGATCGCGGAAAGCCCTGCGCCATGCGCTACATCGAACATTCCCGAGAGCTCATGCTCCATCTGGTGGCAGGCCCAGTCGCCCCTCTGGTCGTAGCCGACGTTCATCAGCCCGTTATGGGAGAGGGCGCCTGCCCACATCAGCGATGCACGTGCCTGGTAGTCCCTTGGGTCCTTCAGAGCTGCAAGCCCTGAGGCCATTGCCTGCTTTACAAGCGCAAGCGCCTCGCTGTCTGTGATATCGAGGCTCTCTCCCGAGTGGAAGAACCTCTCGATTGTGTGCATCATGATATCCGCAGTGCCGCATGATGTCTGGTAAGGCGATACGGAGTATGTGAGCTCAGGATCGAGAAGCGAGAACACAGGGCGCGAGAAGTCGCTGTTGCATCCCCTCTTCAGGCCTCCATCCTCATTCGTGATAACAGAGCTGTCGCTCATCTCGGATCCGGTTGCGGAGAGCGTGAGGATGACGCCGACAGGAGCGCATCCCTTAGGAGTCCTCTTCTTGGAATAGAAATCCCATACGTCGCCACCGTTGTAGAGTCCGTATCCGATCGCCTTAGCGCTGTCGATTACCGATCCTCCTCCCACCGCGAGGATGAAGCCGATGTTCTTCCTCATGCAGAGCTCGATTCCTTCCCTTACAAGCGAGAGCCTTGGATTCGGCTTCACGCCTCCCAGAAGCTCATAGTCTATCCCAGCTTCCATCAGATTGTCCTCGACAGCCTTGAGCAGCCCTGACTTCACTGCGCTTGCCGAGCCGTAGTGGATGAGAACCCTATGCTGGTTGAGTTCCTTCAGAAGCCTTCCGGCTTCAAGGTAAGCACCCTTTCCGAATAGCACCTTAGTAGGTGTGTAGTACTGTGTAATCATATTCACTCCTTGATGATAGCTTCGCCTGTCAGGCCGTTTGCCTTTATTATAAGGGGCTTCTGGCTCCTCACATGCAGAAAGTGCTTTGTCTCCTCGACAGCCTCCATCCCCCTTATGTGCTCATAGTCGAAGCTCCCGTCATTGTAATCGGGATTGATCGTCAGGTATATGCATCCAAGGCTCGTCATGTTCTGGAAGAAGTGAGTGCCCTGGCTAGGCTCGACCTGAAGCTCCTTGAGTCCCATCTCTATTATTACATGCGCCTTGGAGATCTGCGACCATGTGCATGGGATGCCAAGCCATCTGTCAGAGGAGCCCAGGCGGCCGGAAGCCACAAGCACATAGCCCTTGTCCATCGCCCTGTTCATCCTGTCCAGCTCATCTGCCATATCGGTCATCTCGGAGGCCCTGAATGCCTCCGGCTTAATGGTGATGATATCATATATATCGCTCACGGTCCCGTTCCCCATGACCTTCATCGAATGCACGATCGCACTCTCCCTATCGCTCTCTGCAATATTCACATCGGAGTACGACGAGGTTCCTGAGATAGGCCTTATCTGGAGGATCGAGAAGTCAGGCTTCTTCGCCTCCGGGCGCTCCGTGTTGACTGCGAACTCTATCTCCACAGGCTCGGACATCGCCTGGGTTCCGAGCTTCAGCACATCGTCTACTATCCTTGCCAGAGGCAGCATCCCGTACTTGAGTATGCCGTTGAACGTGATCATCTTCACTCCCTCTGCCCTTGGGGACTCTGAGAGCATCATCGAGTACGGGTCCAGCGTGGATACGATTCCCTTCACTGCCCTTGGGTATCTGAAGGCCTCCTCTATGTCCTTCTCTACCAGATTGTCCGTATTCTCCATCGGCCTGAATGGCTTTGACATATCCAGGGCATAGAACGTCCTCTGCTCGGATCCATCCCCGGAGAGGCTGTTGGATGGCTTATGCGGCTTTGCAGGGCAGAACCTGAATGCGGTTCCCTCGTCTACGATGATCTTCCCGAAGCCGAATGAGAGCATGCCGACGCCATCCTCTGCCTTCTGGCCCTCTGTAGGGTAGTAGTTCAGCGATCTTGCGACACCGCATATATTCGGATACCAGAAGCCATCGTGCTCAGAGCCTGTGACCTGCTGGATGATCACAGCCATCTTCTCCTCCTCGAGGGAGTGGTTCGTCCTCTTCAGGTATTCCTTTGCGCATTCGAAGTAAGTGGAGGCCCAGACCGTGCGCACGGCATTCCCAAGCTCCCTGAGCCTTTCCTCGTCGCTTCCCCTGTTAGGGATCATCGATGTCTGGTATACGCCTGCAAACGGCTGGAAGTGCGAATCCTCAAGCAGGGATGAGGAGCGGACGGAGATCGGATTCCTGACCACCTTGAGTATTACCTCAAGATCCTCCTCAAGCTCCCTTGGAAGGGGCTTGGAGAGGAACAGCGAGAGGATATCGCTATCGCTTTCCTGCGTGAACGAGAGGTCATCAAGGCCGTTCTCGGCCATGAACCTGTCGAACATCTCTGTCGTGATGACCACGGTCCTCGGGATCGAGAGGTATACTTCAGGGTATTTCGCGCTGATCCCGTTTGCCTTCATCTCCATTGCTATGAATGCAAGACCTCTTCCCTTTCCTCCCATGGATCCCTTTCCGATCCTGGAGAAGAAGAGAGTCTCGTCGTAGTTCGCCTTTGAGAACTCCGCGATGACGCCCCTTGTCCTCTCTGCCCTGTACTCCCTGATCGTGTCGTACAGCTCCCTCTGTATAGTCTCAGGAGGGACTGAATCAGAGAGGTTTATGCCCTTGATGCGTGATGCGAGCATGTATAGCGACTGTGCCCTCAGCCACTTCGAGAAGTCATTCCTCTTCGAGTGGTAGACAAAGGATTGGACAGGGATGGTCTTGAGCGCCTCCTGGAGCTCCTTCATCGTATCTGCAACCATGATCACACTGCCATCCTCGGGGTTTATGAATCTGAATGGCCCGAAGTTGTAGCTTCTGATGAAGTGGCGCTCGAGCTCCTGCAGGATAGTATCCGAAAGCTTCCATATGAAGTCGGCGCCGAGCCTCTCTGCATCCTTCTCATTCTTCTTCTCTGTGCTCTGCATGAGTATTGGAAGCTCCGGGTCCCTCTTCCTTATCTCCTCGATGAGCCTGATCCCTGCTCCCTCGCGTCCCTCGGGGGATGGGAAGGAGACATCTGTGACCACTCCCAGGATCTTGTTCCGGTACCTTGTATATAGCTGCCATGCCTCATCGTATGTGCGAGCAAGCACGATCTTAGGCCTTCCTCTCATCCTCAGGGTCTTTCCCCAGTCATTGAGTGCCTCCAGGATGGATGTCCTGTTCTGGTGGATCAGGCACGTGTACATCTGCGGCAGGTATGATGAGATGAACCTTACGGAGTCCTCGACGAGGACAATGACCTGGACATCCGCAACGGATGTGTCGTGGTCGATGTTCATCTTGTCCTCTATGAGCTTGACCATCGCCATGAAAAGCGATGCGTTGCCCTGCCAGTAGAAGAGATAGTCTATGTATGGGCAGTTCTCACCCTTGAGCTCCCTTGCCTTCCTGTGGTCAGGGGATGGGGCCAGGGCGATCACAGGCATTGTGCTCTTTTTATCCTTGATTGCCTTTGCAAGCGCCTCGACTCTCTCGGATCCGAGGTCGAGCATGGTGATCACGAGGTCGAAGTTGAGCTCGTCTATCAGCGAGAGAGCCTGCTCCTCAGTGTTTGCATGGGTGATCTTGGGCGGGGTGGAGAGCCCAAGGGCTGTGTATTCCTTGTAGAGCTCCTCCTCGACCCTTCCATCCTCCTCGAGCATGAATCGGTCATAGTCAGAGCATATGAGAAGCACGTTGTAGACGTGCCTTAGCATCAATAGCGAAAAGGGAAGCCATGTCTGGTCTAGAAGATACATGGCCCGATTCTATCATACCTTTCTGTTTTTTTCCTCTTTGGAGTCCCTCTTGGGGCTATGAAGGGAGAGAAATGATACAGCGAATGCTGCTATAGAGAAGAGGACGATCGTGCCAAGTGTCTTCAGGAGGATGTCAGGAACCCTGACGCATAGGATAATGAAGAACATCGCAGTCAGGATCAGGGCGATGAGCGCTATCGATATCCTGTTGATGATCTTAAGGTTCTTTTCAGTCATGGCGCTATTATATTGCATTTGCCTTTCTCTTTCCATTCCAATGCGTTCCTGTCGGCTTCCATAGCATAGGAAGGAAGCCTTCCCGGCATGATTGAACGCTCTCTTCCTATGGATATCCCTGCTTTTCTTCCGGAAAGAAGAAGGAATGTTGAAAAATCAAACCCGGGGTATAGTTCACCCTGCTTGGTTCTCATTGCACTATAGGTGCTTTCTGAAGGAGAAGCGGTGCTTTTCCTTCTTCCTTGAGCGTGAACCGGGTTTCATAGCAGGCATTTACCCGCATTGGCGGAAAACCCTCCTCTATGATGCGGGGTAAGAGGGCGATGAATAGCACTTTGCGCATTAGCTGGCTCCGATCTAATCAGGGAGCCAGATTTTTCAGAACCGAATGGCTTTATGTCTATTATGTATGAAATCAGAGGAATTGATGAATATTTGGTATTTTTTACAGTAATGCTATCTGTAATCATCAAAAAAGAATCAGAAAATATCTGAAAACATAATGTTTTCTGAAAAATACTGAAAAATGAGCATTTTTATCAAATTTCAAGTAATATAATGCTGTATACATCATAAAAAATAATATTAATCATGTAAAACTAATAAAAATACTGGAAAATTTCCGTAAATAAAGATTTTATTGACGGCTCATTGCAATGGGATTACCCTGATTATGCAAAAGGAGTCCGCTATGTACGATCTAGAGCAGTTCATCGCAGAGCTCGAGAGGAAGAATCCATCTCAGCCGGAATTCATACAGGCAGCAAGGGAGGTCGTCTCATCGGTAATCGATGTTGTCAACGACAATCCTCTGTATCTCAAGAACAAGATCCTTGAGAGGATCACTGAGCCTGACAGGGTAATCTCCTTCAAGGTCGAATGGGAGGATGATGAGGGCAATATCCAGGTCAACAGGGGCTACAGGGTCCAGTTCAACAATGCCCTGGGACCATACAAGGGCGGACTGAGGTTCCATGCCTCCGTTACTCTTGGCTCCTTGAAGTTCCTCGGTTTCGAGCAGACATTCAAGAATGCGCTGACTACGCTTCCTATGGGTGGCGGAAAGGGCGGTTCGGACTTCTCTCCGAAGGGAAAGTCCGATGCTGAGATACTGAGGTTCTGCAGATCCTTCATGACAGAGCTGTATAAGTACATTGGCCCGGATACGGATGTCCCTGCAGGCGATATAGGCGTAGGCGGAAGGGAGATCGGATTCCTCTATGGCCAGTACAAGAGGCTCAGGGATGAGAATACGGGAGTGCTTACAGGCAAGGGCCTCGGATGGGGCGGATCCAGGATCAGGCCTGAGGCCACAGGATACGGAACGATGTACTTTGCCAATGAGATGGTGAAGGCCAATGGCGATACGATGGAAGGCAAGAGGATCGCAGTATCCGGCTTCGGCAACGTTGCGTGGGGTGCTGTCATGAAGGCGACCGAGCTAGGTGCGAAGGTCGTCACTATCTCAGGCCCAGATGGATATATCATCGATGAGAATGGCGTGAACACCCCTGAGAAGTGGGCTTTCATGGCAAGGCTCAGGGCAAGCAACAACGATATCGTGAAGCCTTATGCCGCGCAGTTCGGCGCGAAGTTCGTGCCAGGCAGGAAGCCCTGGGAGGTCCCTGTGGACATGGCATTCCCATGCGCTATCCAGAACGAGCTCAATGCAGATGATGCCAAGGCTCTCATAGGCAATGGCGTTAAGTACGTCGTAGAGACCTCGAACATGGGATGCACTCTCGATGCGGCTTCCCTGTTTATAGAGAACAAGGTCCCGTTCGCTCCTGGCAAGGCCGCCAATGCCGGTGGAGTCGCTGTATCAGGGCTTGAGATGAGCCAGAATGCCATGCATTACTTCTGGAGCGCAGAGGAGGTCGACTCCAAGCTCAGGGAGATCATGAAGGCAATCCATTCCGAGTGCGTGAATAACGGAAGGGAGAAGGATGGCTTCATCAACTACGTGAAGGGCGCGAACATCGCTGGATTTAGGAAGGTGGCTGATGCTATGTGTCAGCTAGGATATTGACATGCTCCTCTCCTGGGAATGAATGTCGTGAGACAGTCCGAGAACCACCGGGCTGTCTCTTTTTTTTGCTTGTATCAAAGGAAAATAGCTTTAATCAAGAGAAGCAATTTGTGTCCTGCAAGCATTTTGCAAGGGCTTTTCCAGTGTGGAATCATGTTCCGTTTTTAAGGTTTTGGCATTGAAAAAGGTTGTAAAGGTTAGCAACATGAGATATCCTCAATAGTGGTGTAATGCACCATGATAACGCAATGATGCGGATATACCGCAAAAATCTTTAAATGGAGTGTAACTTAAATGGCAGACAAGAAAATGGTTACCATTGACGGAAACACCGCTGCTGCGCATATAGCATATGCTTTCAGTGATGTAGCCGCTATTTACCCAATTACTCCGTCCTCACCTATGGGCGAGTATTCAGAGCAGTGGTCATCAACAGGCCGTGAGAATCTCTGGGGCAAGAAAGTAGACATCATGGAAATGCAGTCTGAGGCAGGTGCCGCAGGTGCTGTACATGGTTCTCTTGCAGCAGGTGCCCTCACAACAACATTCACAGCATCTCAGGGCCTCCTCCTGATGATTCCTAACATGTATAAGATCGCTGGTGAGATGATTCCAACAGTCTTCCATGTTTCAGCAAGATCGCTCGCAGCACAGTCGCTTTCCATCTTCGGAGACCATTCAGACGTAATGGCTTGCCGCAACACAGGATTCGCAATGACATGTGCTTCCTCTATCCAGGAAACAATGGATATCGCTCTTGTTGCACACCTTGCAACACTTGAGGCACAGGTTCCATTCCTCAACTTCTTCGACGGATTCAGGACATCCCACGAGATCCAGAAGGTAGAGGAAATCTCCTATGATGATATCAGGACACTCGTTGACGAGAAGCTCATCGAGAAGTTCAGAGAGCGCGCACAGCGCCCTGAGCACCCAATGACAAAGGTAGCTGCTCAGAACGAGGACGTATACTTCCAGGGACGCGAGACAGTCAACCCATACTACGATGCAGTACCAGCTATCGTGCAGAAGTACATGGACAAGGTCGCAGGCATCACAGGAAGGCAGTACCACCTCTTCGATTATGTCGGTGCTCCTGATGCAACAGACGTTGTGATCGTAATGGGCTCTGCAGCTGATACATTCGAGTGGGTAGTCGACTACCTCAACAAGCAGGGAAAGAAGGTCGGTCTTATCAAGGTAAGGCTCTACAGGCCATTCTCAGCAGAGCACCTCGTTGCAGCTATTCCTCAGACATGCCAGAGAATCGCAGTTCTCGACAGGACAAAGGAGCCAGGCGCAATCGGCGATCCTCTCTACCTCGATGTAGTCGCATCCCTCGATCTCCAGAAGAGAACAGGCATCAAGGTAATCGGCGGACGCTATGGTCTTTCCTCTAAGGACTTCACACCAACCGATGCTAAGTCAGTATTCGACTTCCTTGGACGCGAGGATGCATGGCACAACTTCACAGTCGGCATCAACGATGATGTGACTGGCCGCTCGATTCCTATCAGCGACAAGATCGACGTTACTCCAAAGGGCGTTGTATCCTGCATGTTCTGGGGTCTTGGCTCAGACGGTACAGTCGGTGCTAACAAGAACTCCATCAAGATCATCGGAGACAACACGAACATGAACGCTCAGGCTTACTTCGCATATGACTCGAAGAAGTCCGGCGGTATCACGATCTCCCACCTCAGGTTCGGTGAGGGAAAGCTCGACATGCCATGGCTCATCGACCATGCAGACTTCGTAGCTTGCCACAACCCAGCTTACATCGGCAGATATGATATGCTCTCAGCTCTCAAGGAGAACGGTGTATTCCTCCTCAACAGCCAGATTCCTTCATCAGAGGTCTTCGAGCACCTGACAAGGAAGATGCAGGAGCAGATCATCAGCAAGCACATCCACTTCTACAACATCAACGCTCTCGAGATCGCACAGCGCGTTGGCCTTGGCTCAAGGATCAACACAGTCATGCAGGCTGCTTTCTTCAAGATCGCTAATGTTCTTCCAGAGGCAGAGGCTATCGAGCTGATCAAGAAGTACATCAAGAAGACCTTCCTCAAGAAGGGAGAGGATGTCGTAAACAAGAACTGGGCAGCTGTAGACGGAGCATCAGAGGCTCTCGTTGAGGTCAAGGTTCCTGCTGAGATCACAAAGAGCTATGAGCCTAAGCGCCTCATCCCGGATGATGCAGATGATTTCACAAAGAACGTCATCGAGCCTATCATGCACCTTGAGGGCAACAGCATCCCAGTATCCCACATGTCATTCGACGGCAAGCTTCCTACAGGCACAACAAAGCTTGAGAAGAGAGGCGTTGCTGCATTCGTTCCTCATTGGGATTCCTCGAAGTGTATCCAGTGCAACCAGTGCGTACAGTCATGTCCACACGCTGCTATCAGAGCTAAGCAGATCACACCAGAGGATCTCGAGAAGGCTCCAGAGACATTCAAGACAATCAAGTCCAACACAAAGAACGACAGGAACCTCCAGTTCAAGATCCAGGTCTACACAGAGGACTGCCAGGGCTGCGGAGTCTGCGTAGAGGCTTGCCCAGCTAAGGAGAAGGCACTCGAGCTCAAGCCAGTACAGGGCGAGAGAGACAATGGAGAGGTCAAGAACGCAGAGTTCTTCGAGTCCCTCACATATGACAACCTCGACGGCCTTAACATGGCTACAGTCAAGGGCCTCCAGTTCAAGCAGCCGCTCTTTGAGTTCTCTGGCGCTTGCGCAGGATGCGGTGAGACACCATATGTCAAGATGCTTTCGCAGATCTGCGGAGAGAGGGCAATCATCGCTAACGCTACAGGATGCTCCTCGATCTACTCAGGTACATTCCCAACCATCCCTTACACAAAGAGGGCTGATGGCAGAGGACCAGCTTGGGGCAACTCGCTCTTCGAGGATAACGCAGAGTATGGTCTCGGTATGCGCCTTGCAGTCGATTCCAACAGGAACCTCCTGAAGATGAAGTGCGACGCTCTCCTTGCTAAGGGATGCTCCGATGCTCTCAAGGCAGCAATCGAGAAGTGCTACTCGCTCTGGGACGACACAACAGAGGCTTCAATCACAGCACAGAAGGAAGTCCAGGCTGTTCTCGCAGAGGAGAAGCCAGCTGACGACGAGGCAAAGGCTCTTCTTGCTAAGATCGACGAGCTCAAGGATTACTTCTCAGAGAAGGACGTCCTGATCATCGGCGGTGACGGATGGGCTTACGATATCGGATACGGCGGTGTTGACCACGTTGTTGCTTCCGGCAAGAACGTCACCATCCTCGTTCTCGATACAGAGGTCTACTCCAACACAGGCGGACAGGCTTCCAAGTCAACTCCTATCGCTGCTGTTGCTAAGTTCGCTAACGCAGGTAAGACACTCGGAAAGAAGAACATGGGCTTCATGTGCATGAGCTACGGCTATGTATACGTTGCATCCTGTGCTCTTGGCTACAACCGCCAGCAGGCTCAGAAGTGCCTCCAGGAAGCAGTTGCTTACAAGGGACCTTCAATCGTATTCTGCTATGCTCCTTGCATCAACCATGGTATCAACATGAGATACTCGCAGGTTGAGGCTAAGAAGGCTGTTGAGGCTGGATACTGGCCACTCTACCGCTTCAATCCTAACGGTGAGGAAGGAAAGAAGTTCACATGGGAGACAAAGCCAGCTACAGGCGATTACCAGGCATTCATCAAGGGTGAGGTCAGGTATTCTTCCCTCTACAAGACAAACCCAGAGCATGCTGATGAGCTCTTCGCAAAGGCTGCTGAGGATGCTAAGGAAAGACTTGAGTTCTACGAGAAGTGCGGAAAGACACTTGGAGAGATCCTCTAAGTCGGATTATTTCGATAAAAAGGCGGTACGGGAAACTGTACCGTCTTTTTTTTCGCTAGTATTATATAGGCATGAGATACATCAGAGCGGAACTCAGTACCTCGTTCGGGGAATTCCCCGTTGAAATCGAGAGCACTGCTGAGAATGGCATAATGAAGGGAAAGTACTCCATCCTTGGCTATGAAGGGAAGTATGATGGCGTGATTGACGAAAACGGCGTCTATAGCTTCTCAGGCACCCTGGATACCTATGTCGGACCTGTGTTCTTCGAGCTTAGAGGAGTTTATGAAGACGGAAAGCCGATCATTGCCCACGGAACCTGCTCTGTGTCAAAGGAAATAACGCTAAGGGAGACACGCATCGATGTCTGAAAGCTATAACGTCGCAGTAAGGACTCCCGTAGGAAGATTCACGGGGAGCATAGAGCTAGAGAGGGAAGGTGATTCTGTAACCGGCTCCTTCGATGTCATGGGGTTCTCCTCATCGTTCAGAGGCGTTGCCAATGGCAGTAATCTGAGATTCAGCGGCTCTCTCATGACGCCTGTCGGTCCCATGGACTTCGATGTCGAGGCAGTAGCTGATGGCCATTCCTTCACCGGAAAGGCCACCACGAAAGCGGGAGTATTCGAGATCTCGGATCTTGTCAGGAGAAGGAGGAAGGCCTCTGGCTGAGAGATAGCGCTCTTTCTTCGATGGACTTCCTGATGCTATTTCAGGAAGTCTTCAGGTGAGCATTTTTCGGTGACTATTCAGACAATAGGATGATTGGCAAGTGTGCCAGTAAATATTATCTGCAGAGTATTCAATTTATCTAAAGGTATTCAGTGGAAACATAGCAGGTTAAAGTAGCTTATCTGCGATACAAAGGGTGTGCTTTTTGTGGTCTTTTTGAGAATGACAAAGCTCAAGAAGTCTTTTTTAGAGCAGATAACGTTACTCTCTATAAATACCAGCACGTTTTTCTCCTTACAGCTTTTTCAGCCAACCGTATCTATTTCATTCGGATCAGCACATGTCTGGACGAAATTCATTTACTGTCAGCCCT
>JAXFQZ010000137.1:0-13157 GCA_034178685.1 Candidatus Ornithospirochaeta sp.
TAAGACAGCCCAGTCATCGATACGCGCATCGAATATTGCGATGATGCCCGGTTCCGATATGTTCATATCGGATGCAGTGATAAGAATAGGAAGGGTGCCGATCCTGTATCTTCCTTTCTTCTTCTTCCCCGGATCCCGTCCTCTTGGAAACCCTGCATTCGGCTTCAGCTCAGCAAGGGGAGCATTTCTCAATACGACTTTCGAGATCTTCGGTTCAAGCTCGAGGATCGATGGCAAGAACACATCTTCGTCCTTCACTGCGCTGCTCAAGGGCGCGCAGGGTGAGAATGAGTATCCAACAGGTCCTTACTACAGTGAGAAGGAGGAGGAATCGGATATCGATAAATGGGCCAGAAGCAGCAAGAGCTATATGGCGATCATGGCCGATGCATATGAGAAGAACGGAATCCACCTTGGTCTCGATTCCGCTCTTTCCTTCTTCGATAAGAAGCTGAAGATAAGCATCTTCGACGGTATTGCCCTTTCTCCAATGACTGAAGGAAGGAGATTCAGGTACTATGGCGAGAATACACTGTCTTTCGATTACGATGGGCTTACGCTGTCTGCATCATTCCCGTTCTACAGCGACCAGAGAGTGCTCTATGATTATGCAAACAGGCTCACCGTCTTCTCGATCGACCCGATTCTCGGAAACCAGCCGGAGTTCCCTTCCTCATTTTCTTCCTCAAAGACATCTTTCACAAGAAGCGCGAGCCTATCCTATAGGCTTCCATCGAAGCTGACGAATGACCTGATAAAAAGCCTCAGCATATCGAAGGCAGAGGTATCCACATCTTATGCAAGGAAATATGTTTCAAATGGCATCTATAAGTACATCAAGGAGAAGACACTTCTTCCGAGTATAGAGCTATCGCTTTCAGGTACGATCTGGTCAGCTTCATATACTTCAGAGGAGAAGAAGGACACAGAGGAGAAGGATGAGACTGAGATACACATAATCAAGGATCCTCTTCTCTATGAGATCTACAAGGAAAAGGCATCCTCATCCACATCTGCGAAGGAGACCTACTCAGCAAGCCTCGGATACACATTCTCTGAGAGCCTGGAGAACAGGATAGAATATGGTACTGATGAGGAGAAGAAGCTTGACAGGCTATATTCCAAATCGACGATGAAGCTTCTTCTTAATGCAAGCATGTCATCGTATTTCTCTCTGGAAAGCTCTCTTACCCCATCATTCCAGTACATATTCGAAGAAGACAGCTCTACAGGAATCGCAACAGATACCTCAAGCATCATCAGCGACGTGAAGATGTCAGTGCCTGCGATAGGCCTGAGCTACAGGATATCATCAAGGCTGTTCTCGTTCGTTAAGAGCACCTCCAGCGAAACATACTACATCCCAGGGTGGAACAAGGAGACAATCACAGCGCATTCGCTTTCGCTCTCGAAGTCCATAGACACCGCAATCGGAAGATTCACTCCATCGCTGAGCTATGCAATGCCACCATTGAGCCAGACGCTCAGCCCGAAGCTCTCATACTCATTCGGCAATGCATCCGCTGCATTCAGCTGGAAATTCAAGGATGACAGCACTGGATTCAAGCCTGATCTCGCTGAGCTATCTCTTGGATACAATGGAAAATACATCGTCGCAACAGCTGCGCTGAAATACCAGAGCGCGTCATACACACCATCGGATTTCTTCAATCCATTATATGGAAACGCATCGCTGACCCTAAGGAGCGCTGATAAGAGTTACTCAGTGATGGAGTATGTCGAATTCGAGAATGCCACGAATCAGTTCAAATCGATCAAGACGACATTCCGCATCCCATCCTTCTCGCTTTCCCTCAACTGGAAGGGAGCGTACTCGGATGTTAGATTCAGGGAGATTGCGGCCAAGACCGATATGAAGACGAAGACTGTGCAGTTCTGGAAGGGAAGGATATACCTTGCTTTCTCGCTGTCATCGTCCTTCTACATAGACATCGAGAACCCGTATTCGGCTTCCTTCTCCATCACTCCGGCCATCGATTTCTCCATAGCTGAGTTCCTTGACTTCCGCTTCTCATTCACAAGCGTCAACAACAACTTCGGAGCATACATCGATGCAGGCAGCGGAGCATTCTCCTTCAGGAGCCTCTTCGAGGATCTCCTCAGGTCACTGGATATCTTCACGGGAGGAAACAGGAACACGAATTTCGTGCTCAACTCGCTATCCCTTGAGGCTGTGCATTACATGGAGGACTGGGACCTTCATTGCAAATACTCTACAGAGGTTGTATTATCAGGGTATAAATATGACTTTGTTCCTAAGTTCTCGGTATTCCTGAGCTGGAACACGCTGCCGGATCTCAAGGTCGACCAGAAATGGAAGAAGAGCACTACCGGCTGGGTAAAGGAATGATTGATGGCTGTTTCCTTTGTTTTTCCTACTGAGGGCTGCTCTGAGGTCTTTGGTGCCAATGACAGCAATCTCGGATACATCGAATACCTTATCGAGGAGGAAATCTCAATAAGGGGGAATACTGCATCGATCAAGGGCGATAACCCTGTATTCATCCCATTCATGAAAAGGCTGCTGAAGGCTTCTGAGGATAGGGGAGAGCTATCTGAGAGCGAGATATGCATGATCTATGAGCAGGCTCTGTCAGAGGATGAGAAGCATGAGCCTTCATCATTCCAGGTCTCAAGATACAAGGTGTTTCCAAAGAGCGCATCGCAGTCACTGATGATCGATAGGCTCAGGAAGGATGATGTTGTCTTCGCTTATGGTCCGGCAGGAACAGGCAAGACATACATCTCCATCTGCTGGGCGCTATCCGAAGTGCTATCAGGAAGGAAGAACAAGATAGTACTGACACGGCCTGTGGTTGAAGCAGGTGAGACGCTTGGCTATCTTCCAGGCGATCTTCAGCAGAAGCTTGCGCCATACCTGAGGCCTCTTTATGATGCGATGGAGAACATCCTCAGCCCAAAGGAGATCCAGAAGCTTGATGAGAACGGGACAATAGAAATCGCTCCGCTGGCATATATGAGGGGCCGTAGCCTCTCAAATGCCGTGATCATCCTCGATGAGGCCCAGAATGCCACTAAATCGCAGATGAAGCTGTTTCTCACTAGGCTCGGAAGAAACAGCCAGGCAATAATCACCGGGGATCCGAGCCAGATAGACCTTAGGGAAAGAAGCTCTTCAGGTCTTATTGAGGCAATAGGGCTTCTCAGGGGAATCGAAGGGATATCGATGATAGAATTCTCGGATAGGGATACAGTCAGATCGCGTATCGTCCGCGAAATCGTCAAGGCATATGAGAAGGAGGGCAGATGAGCTACATTGGCATAAAGGAAGGAATGGAGAGCTTTTCCTCAAAGGGCAAGGCGCTATTCTTCTCTCTCTCCTTCATCACGCTTGCCATGATCGTCGTTCTTCCCATTCTCATATCATCAAACTCGCTGTTTGTACTGAATGTATCGAAGAACTACAGGCCTTTCGAGCTTTCCGATGAGGATGTAATCTCACCGACGGATTTCACATATATCGATACGGTCGCAACTGAGGAGAAGAAGCTCAATGCAAGAAGCTCTGTGCTGCCTTATTTCTCCTATTCTCTTTCAGATAGCATGGACATGAGGAACGCTGTCGAAGGGCTCATAAAGTATTCTGGCACAGGCGAAGCAGATGAGAATATGCCTGTATCATCATCCCTTATGGATTCATTCATGGAGAATGATGCGAAAACAAGAGCATTGCTTATCACTCTGATCGAGGAAGGCATAAACAGGCTTACATACGAAGGCGTATTCTCATACGATGAGCTATCCAGCATCGGCGAAGGGATGATCCAGGTGGAGGATCTCGGGATAGGATACAAGCATGAAGGAAAGGAGTTCGATTCCAGCCTTGCGATAACCGATGAAAGCATATATAGCTTCCTTATCGACCTGTACACCATGACATATCCAGGTCTTACATCAAGGCAGATCGGGATAATCATCGACATCGTGTCTGAGATAGTCAAGCCGAACCTTCACTATGATTTCGTTATGACAAAGCATATGCAGGATAAGGCTGAGAGCCTTGTCGAGCCAGTTCTCATCGAAATAAAGGCAGGTGATTATATCCTCAGGAAGGACAGGATAGTCTCAGAGCAGGATCTCAGGACAATCAATGCGATAAACTCATCCACGATAGCAAACGTGCCTCCTCTTTCGATCCTCAGCGACGTGCTCTATGCGATGACAGTGCTTCTGATACTCTTCGGCCTGGTATTCTACTTCTGCCCATTCAGCTACAGGATCCCCCTTTATTCCTATGTGATACTGATAGGCATTGACCTTTCGCTACTGGCAGCGTACTTCATTTCGGTACGCTTATCGAATATATATGCAATGAGGTACATAGATCCATTCCTGCCGTTTTATTTTGCACCTCTTCTGATATCCTCCCTGACAGGAAAGAGAAGAATAGGCTTCGCTGTAGTGCTAGTGCTCGCATGCAGCTCTGTCTTATACCCATTCAGCAAGAGCTTCACATTCTTCTTCGTGCTCCTCACGGCAATGATAACGCTCTTCTATTCGAAGCTGGGAAATAACAGGATAGACATGATCATACAGGCACTGCTTTCAGCTTTCTCCTCTGCAGTGATCTCGATGCTTGTGTCCTTCATATACGGACAGCCTATAATGCAGATCCTATTAAGCATGCTTGTGACCTTCATCTCTGTTCTTGCTTCATACATCATGCTGTCCATAATACTTCCTATAGTGGAAAGGATATTCAATGTCCCGACATCCTATAGGCTGAATGAGCTATCCAATACAGACACGTCCACTCTGAACAGGCTGAATCAGGTTGCCAATGGAACATACAATCATGTAAGGAATGTAGCGGATCTCGCTTATGATGCGGCAAAGGCCATTGGAGCCAATGCGGAGCTGGCAAGGGTAGGCGCTCTTTATCATGATATAGGGAAGGCAGAGCATCCTGAGTACTTCATCGAGAACCAGAATGGAAAGAATGCGCACGACCAGATCAATACAACTCTCTCTGTTGCTATCATAAAGAGCCATGTTAAGCTCGGAGTCGAGAAGGCAAAGGAGATCGGGCTTCCCCAGGAGGTTACTGATATCATCGCCGAGCACCATGGAAACGATCTGATAAAGTACTTCTACAATGAGGCCCAGAAGGAAGCTAAGGCAAACAACTCGATTGTCGCTGAGGAGGATTTCAGGTACAACGGCAGGATCCCATCATCCCCGGAGAGCGCTATCGTGATGCTTGCAGACTGCTCAGAGGCTGCGACAAGGACAATCAAGAACCCTAACCACCAGAAGTACGATAAGTTCATCAACAATATAATCATCGACAAGATAAACTACAACCAGCTGAACAACAGCCGTCTTACGCTCAATGATCTTGATAAGATCAAGGATTCATTCATCCATAATCTCATCGGCCGCGATCATCAGAGGATAGAGTACGATAAGGAGTGATATGCACTATATTGAGGGAATCGAGGACGAGAATAGGATAGAGGAGATACTGAATAGCATACTAGGCTATCTGGGAGAGGATGGGGACTTCTCGCTCCATTTCATCACAGATGAGGAGATCAGGGATCTCAACAGGGAGTACAGGGGGATGGACAACCCGACCGATATCCTCACTTTCGCTATCAACGATGGGGAGGAGTTCCCCATGCCTGAGGAGGAGAAGGAACTGGGAGATGTATTCATCTCCCTCGATTCCATGAGAAGGAATGCAGAGTCCTTCGGTGTGGATGAGGATGAGGAGCTGAAGAGGCTTCTGGTGCATGGGATTCTCCATCTTGAGGGATATGATCATTCAAGCAATGATTTCGCTTCGGAACCCATGCTTATAAGACAGGAGAAGATCATGAAGGAGCTCGGATTCCTGTCCCATTGAGGCTTTTGGATTTCTTTTGAAGGAATTTCTATTCCCGTTACGAATTATTCTGGTTATATTTTCAATAAGAACAGGTAATGTATTGCTTTTTTCCTTGGAAAATGGTAAACAGACAAACGGATTAAAGATAATAAAATATCGATTGATTATAGAAGGAGATTTAATCATGAAAGTTGGTATTAATGGTTTCGGCAGAATCGGTCGCTTTGTATTCCGCGCTGCTATGTCCCGCCCAGATGTGGAAATCGTAGGCATCAATGATCTTTGCCCAGTTGATTACCTGGCTTATATGCTCAAGTATGATACAATGCATGGTCAGTTCGATGGAACAATCGAGGCTGATGTCGAGAATTCCCAGCTTATCGTAAACGGAAAGAAGATCCGCGTCACAGCTTGCAAGGATCCTAACGAGCTCAAGTGGGATGAGGTTGGAGCAGAGTACGTTGTTGAGTCAACAGGTCTCTTCCTTACAAAGGAGAAGGCACAGGCTCACATCAACGCTGGTGCTAAGTATGTTGTTATGTCAGCTCCTTCAAAGGACGACACTCCGATGTTCGTCTGCGGTGTAAACGAGAACACATATGTAAAGGGAACACAGTTCGTTTCAAACGCTTCATGCACAACAAACTGCCTTGCTCCTATCGCTAAGGTCCTCAATGACAAGTTCGGCATCCTCGATGGCCTTATGACAACAGTCCACTCAACAACAGCTACACAGAAGACAGTCGATGGACCTTCAATGAAGGACTGGAGAGGTGGTAGAGCTGCTGCTGGCAACATCATCCCATCCTCAACAGGTGCTGCTAAGGCTGTAGGCAAGGTAATCCCAGCTCTCAACGGCAAGCTCACAGGTATGTCAATGAGAGTTCCTACTCTTGATGTTTCCGTTGTTGACCTCACAGTCAACCTCGCTAAGCCAGCTACATATGCTGAGATCTGCGCTGCAATGAAGGAAGCTTCAGAGGGCGAGCTCAAGGGTATCCTCGGATACACAGATGAGGCTGTTGTTTCTTCAGACTTCCTCGGCGACACACGCACATCCATCTTCGATGCTAAGGCTGGTATCGCTCTTACAGACACATTCGTAAAGGTTGTTTCATGGTACGACAACGAGATCGGATACTCAAACAAGGTTCTCGACCTCATCGCACACATGAAGAAGGTCAATGGCTGATTGACATGATATCCGGCTAAAGCTCGGATAGCGGGCCTGCCGTTTTCTGGCAGGCCTTTTTCAAAAGCAAAGAAAAACAAGGAGAGCATTATGGTACTCAATACTATCAATGAAGCAGATCTCAAAGGAAAGAGAGTAGTAATCCGCGTTGATTTCAACGTACCTCTGAAGAACGGCGTAGTCACTGACCCAACCAGGATCAAGGCTGCTCTTCCTACTATCCAGTACATTCTCGACAATGGCGCATCATGCGTTGTAATGACACATCTCGGACGCCCTAAGGGAGAGAAGAACATGGACTACTCCCTCGCTCCAGTTGCAAAGGAATTCGAGAAGCTTCTCGGAAGAAAGGTGACTCTTGCAAGCGATGTCATCGGTGATGAAGTAGAGAAGGAAGTCAAGGCACTCCAGCCAGGCGAAGTGCTTCTTCTTGAGAACGTTAGATTCTACAAGCAGGAAGAGAAGAACGATCCTGATTTCGCTAAGACACTCGCTTCATATGGCGATATCTACTGCAATGACGCTTTCGGAACAGCACATCGCGCTCATGCTTCCACAGAGGGCGTTTCCCATTACCTCCCAAGCTATGCAGGATTCCTCATCGAGAAGGAAGTCAAGTTCATGGCACCGCTTCTTGAGAACCCAGCTAAGCCATTCGTTGCTATCATCGGAGGATCGAAGGTCTCTTCGAAGATCTCTGTCCTTGAGTCCCTTGTCAAAACATGCGATACCATCGTAATCGGCGGAGGCATGGCTTACACATTCCTCAAGGTGCTTGGAAAGAATGTAGGAAAGTCACTTGTTGAGGATGATTTCCAGGATACAGCAAGAAGCTTCCTTTCTACAGCTGCTGAGAAGAACGTCAAGGTAATCCTCCCTGTCGATCACGTCTGCGCTGCTGCTTTCGATGAGAATGCTGAGCCAGTTGCTGTTGACGGACAGGATATCCCTGAGGATCTCATGGGTCTTGATATCGGACCTAAGACAGTCAAGCTCATCGTTGACGAGCTCAAGGCTGCAAAGTCAGTCGTATGGAATGGCCCAATGGGTGTATTCGAGTTCGCAGCATTCGCTAAGGGAACAGAGGAAGTCGCAAAGGCTCTTGCAGATAGCGATGCAATCACAGTCGTCGGCGGCGGTGACAGCGTAGCAGCAATCAACAAGTTCGGTCTTGCTTCAAGGATCTCCCATGTTTCAACGGGCGGCGGTGCTTCTCTTGAGTTCCTTGAGGGAAAGACTCTTCCTGGAATCAAGGCACTGGAGAAATAATATGAGAAAAGCATATATCGCAGGAAACTGGAAGATGAACATGACTCCTTCAGAGGGAGCAAAGTATGCAGCTGAGCTTAAGGAAGCTGTTGCAGCATCCGGAGCTGACTGCAAGGTCATGATCGCACCTCCATTCGTGACTATCCCTGCTGTAGTCGAAGCTGTAAAGGGCTCGAGCATCATCGTAGCTGCCCAGAACATGGCAGACCACAAGAGCGGTGCTTACACAGGAGAGGTAGCTCCGGCAATGCTCAAGGATCTTGGCGTGAATACAGTCATCCTCGGGCACAGCGAGAGAAGGCAGTACTACAAGGAGTGCGACTGCTTTATCAACCGCAAGGTCCTTCTTGCTATCGAGGAGAACATGGATGTTGTCCTATGCGTAGGAGAGACACTTGAGGAAAGGGAAGGCGGCAAGCTTGAGGAAGTGCTTTCAAAGCAGATCACAGATGGCCTGAAGGGAGTAAGCAAGGATGATATGAGCCATATCACAATCGCTTATGAGCCTGTCTGGGCTATCGGTACAGGCAAGACAGCTACACCTGAGGATGCAGATGCTGCTCATAGCTATATCCGCTCTGTTGTTGAAGGATTATTCGATAAAGATATTGCAGAAAACCTGATTATACAGTATGGTGGTTCTGTTAAGGCCGGCAATGTCAAGGCCTTGATGGCTAAGGAAAACATCGATGGAGCTCTTGTAGGCGGTGCCTCACTCTCTGTTGAGCAGTTCCTGCCTATTATCGCATATAACAAATAGCGGAGTTGGAAATGGGTGTTTTGGCTATTATTCTGTTAGTGGTTTTCTGTATTATCTCACTGCTTCTTATCTTCCTGGTTACTATCCAGGATGAGAACAGCGTTGGGCTCGGTGGAATCTTCGGGGGAAATTCCGATTCGGCATTCGGTTCGAATACCGCTTCATTCCTTACAAAGGCTACAACGATCCTGGCAATTGCATTCATGGTTCTCTCACTTGTCGTTGCTTTCCTTAACAAGACAAGCGATGCTGACCTCGTCAAGCAGGCACAGGCAAAGTCTGTTACCGTTGAGAATGCAAACTGGCTTAAGAGCGATACAGCTGAAGCTGCCAACTGATTTCTGCTATAATGAACCGACTTGCATTGGCTGCAGGTCGGTTTATCTTTTTTCATAGGAAGATTTATGCAAGTTTGTATTGTCTATCTATCAAAAGGCAAGGACAGTCCCAGGCTCAGGTCTATCTCCGAAGGACTCAGAAAAGGACTTGAAGGACAGGGACATAATGTCGATATTCTGAATATCGCTGATAGCGATGGCACCAGACTCACGATCTATGATTATGTGATCATAGGCACAGAGCCTGTTTCTTTTTTCTCAGCAGGAGTATCTCCTTCATTGAGGAAGTTCCTCGAGAATGCTGGAATGGTCTCTGGAAAGAGGTGCATGGCTTTTGTCTCTGGAGGCCTTAGGAAGAACAGGCTTCTTCTTAATCTGATGAAGGAGATGGAAAGCCAGGGCATGATACTCAAGCTTTCCGAGATCATCAGGAAGGAAGATGAGGCACTTGCTATCGGCAAGAGATTGAACGTTGAGAGGAATTACTGATCATGAAGAAACTGGCTTTGGCTATAATCGTATCGTTGCTCGCTATCGCATCTGTATCGGCAGCTGTTATTTCCAGTCCTGCCGCTACTGTATATCTGATTAAGAATACTGTTATCACAACAGACCAGCTCAATGCCGAGGTTGAGAAATACAAGGCAATGGGAGCAGGGGAAGTCAATCCTGTGGATGTGCTGAACCTCATGATCAATGATGAGGTCTTCCTTCAGGGTGCTGAGCGCGATGGCGTTAACATCTCTGATAGCTATGTTGACCTCCTCTATGCTCAGCAGAAGGTATCAATCGAGCAGCAGGCTGGCCAGAGCATAACCGAAAGCCAGTTCCAGGAAATGATCAACCAGCAGTTTGGCTCTGTTGATGCATACAGGCAGTATCTCAAGGAGAATGCAGTTGTCTCCGCATACCTTCAGATGAAGAAGGCAAATGAGGTTTCGAACTATAAGCAGCCAACAGCAAGCGAGATCAATTCCTTCTACAGGAAGAACTCATCGATGTGGGTTCAGCCTGAGTATGTTGAGTTCGCTCACATCTACAAGGAGAAATCGGATTCCCAGAGCGAAAACAATGCAAAGAAGGCTGAGCTTGAAAAGGCTTCAAAGGAAATCACAAGCGGCGCTATCTCTTTTGAGGAAGCTGTCAGCAAGTATTCCGATGACAAGGAATCAGCAGCTAATGGCGGATACCTTGGATACCTTACAGCTGACAACACGACAGCCAGGACCGGCTGGGGCGATGATTTCTGCGATGAGCTTCTGAGCACAGAGCCAGGAACGATCACAGGTGTCATGGAATCGCTTACTGGTTACCACATCGTAAGCATCATCAGCCATGAGAATACCAGGATTCTCTCTCTTGATGACAGAATCACTCCTGATACCGACACAACAGTCAGGGAGTATATACAGTACATCCTTACTCAGCAGAATGCAGAGACTGCATACAACAATGCTCTCTCATCCCTTATCGCTGAGCTCAGGAACCAGGCTAGAATCAATATTATCTACAAGGAAAAATAATGAAATCCAGACATAAGGCCAGGGAGCTTGCGGTCCAGACGCTTTACTCCCTGGATTTCAATAATAAGCTATCTTTGGATACGGATTTCGAGCTCCCGGATCTTGAATTCCAAGAAGAGGAACCAATCGAGCCGGAAGCAAGGATCTTTGCACGTTACCTTGTCCAGGGCACTCTTGAGCACCTGGATGAGGTAGATGCTCTGATTTCGAAATATTCCGTGAACAGGCCAATAGAGAGAATCGACATCGTAGACAGGAATATACTCCGTCTTGCATTCTTCCAGCTGGAATACAACAAGGAGACTCATCCTACCATAATCATCGATGAATCAGTGAAGCTCTCCCAGGATCTATCAAACGATGTTTCCTTCAAGTTCATCAATGGAATCCTGGATACATATGTAAAGAAGGACAGAAGCAATGATTGAACTCAAAAGCGATCATGATATCGAGATGATAAGGAAAAGCGGAAGGCTTCTTGCAAAGCTCTTCGATGAGGTTGGTCCTCAGATTACAGAAGGTATTTCGACATATGATATCGACAGGCTCTGCCATGAATTCATGAAGCACCATCATGCCAAAGGCCCATGCCTTGGCTATATGGGATATCCTGCTGTTTCCTGCGTCTCCGTCAATGACATGGTGATACATGGGATCCCTGATAGAAAGACGATCCTCAAGGATGGCGATATCGTATCTCTGGATATCACGCTTGCATTGGATGGATATGTCAGTGATTCCACTCATACATATGAGATAGGAAGTGTTTCCAAGGAAGTGCATCAGCTCAATGAGGTCACAGAGAAATGCCTCTATCTTGGAATCGAAGCTGCTGGAAAGCCAAATGCCAGGATCCAGGATATCGCACAGGCAGTATCCGGCTATGCAAGGAAATTCGGTTATGGAGTCGTCAGGGACTACACTGGACATGGAGTGGGATACTCTATCCATGAGGAACCTAATGTCCCGAACTACGTCTCTCTGATGAACCCTAATCCAAGAATCAAGAAGGGCATGGTACTTGCCATCGAGCCAATGATTAACATGGGCACATGGAAGATCAAGGAGCTTGATGATGGATGGGGAGTCAAGACCCTTGATGGGAAGCCAGCATGCCACTGGGAACATACTGTAGCTATAACAGACAACGGTGCTGAGATAATGACATCATTGGACTGAAGGGGAGAGATAGACTATGAGCAAGGAATTCATTACATGCGACATGATCAGGGATGCTGCTATCAAGCTGGTCCACAGGATGTATACCGAGGATCATTTTGTACCTGATGTGATTTATGATTCACTCCGTGGCGGAGCCTATATGGCAAATGTCATGAGCGAGTACTACAAGCTTATCGCAATGAAGCAGGGAAAGACTCCTGTTTTCTATTCTGCTGTAGTCGCAAGATCCTATGGAGATGTCAGAGAGCATTCAAATCATGTTGATATCGATGGCTGGACATATTCCCCTTACAAGCTTCAGAAGGGACAGAAGGTGCTCATTGTCGATGATATCTTTGATACAGGCATGACAGTGAATGCGCTTGTATCAACAGTCATGGATGCAGGCATCCCCAGAGAGGATATAAAGGTAGCTGTATATGACTATAAGGTTCCTCTTTACAAGAAACCAGAGGAGAAGCTTCCTATCCAGCCTGACTACTGGTGCAGAAAGCATGTCCTGAATAAGCCTGAGGATTCAAGATGGATACATTACACATGCCATGAGTTCATTGGGCTCACGCATGATGAAGTGGATCAGGTATATTCGGACCCTGAAGTCAGGTCAATTCTTCATTTCATACTGGACTGAAACAATCAGAGAAAACTAAAGGCCTTCTGAAATGACGTGTGCCCCTGAAGTTGGACAATAAATATTATTATGAGACTTGCTTCCTGAATTCAAGAGGAGGCAAGCCTTTTAATTTGGATCTGAAATTTTCTCCGTGTAAACGAACGAATATGTAGATAGAAAAAGAGAGCGGAATCTCTTAAGATTTGTAATCGCCAAACAACAAGTCAAGGAGAACCGCTCATGAAGGAAGATAACACATTTCTGCTCAGTAAATCCACAGGCTGGATCATAGACTGGGAGCATCCGTCATTCGAGATCTGCCAGGATAAACGCAGAGGCAGTACATACGGGAAGATAACATACACGGTAGCAAAGGATCCTGAACACGACTGGAAAGCAGAGCTGGGA
>JAXFQZ010000141.1:0-10523 GCA_034178685.1 Candidatus Ornithospirochaeta sp.
ATCATATAAACCGTTATATTTTAGATCTTGTGCGCTGTTTATTATCATGATCTGGTTTGGGGTTTTCCGAGATGGTTTTTGCTTATTAAAAGCAAAAGCGGCCCGAAGGCCGCCTGCTGTCAGCTGACTGCTATCAGCTTATTGAAATGATCCACTATTTCGGGCAAGGCGGATTTGAACCGCCGACCCCTTGGTCCCGAACCAAGTGCGCTAGCCCCTGCGCTACTACCCGAAGAACATGAGGATTATAATACTTATCCCATTTCTTGTCTATTATGAACCTTTAGGCTATTCTTTGCCCATGCAGAATTTTCTCCTTACAGAGGAAGCAAGGTGCGAAGCCGAGAGGCTATGCAGCATGCTCGTAAGCTCATCATCCTACGCAATTCCTTCTGACAGCGTGGGTTATCCTATTGCCGCAATCGGCAGCAGGAGGGTCTTTGCATGCCTTATCGCCCTCGATAAATCAGGATTACGCCATGTACTTTATGCTTTCTCCGGCTCAATCAGGGGAGAATACATGGTCCCGGGCTATGTTCCTCCATGCTTTTCAGTAAATGGATTCATGGAGGCTGTGAAGGAAAGCGATGATGCGATCCATGAGCTTACACGCCTAATTGATAGCGGAGAGAAAGGCCTCATTGAAAGAAGAAGGGAGCTCTCGAGAGATGCAACAGAGAGGATCATGGACCTATACAGCTTCTCGATGTGGGATGGCAGAAGGATGGGGCTTCCCCGCCCATGCCCTACTGGGACAGGTGACTGCGCAGGACTCAAGGCAATAAATGCCGCTTTGAGAAAGGGATGGGAGATCAAGGGACTTGCGGAATTCGAGATCGTTGATGGCAACCCCGTCTTCCACCAGCCTTGCGAAGAGAGATGCGGCCTTCTGCTTCCTGAAATGCTTGGGCTTGATTACATATACATAGATAGCGATATCGCTGTGATTGACAAGGAAGCAGGGATGCTCTCTGTGCCAGGCCGAGGGGAGGATAAGCTTGATTCAGCCTCATACAGGTTCCATAGGCTGTTCCCATCAAGCCCTGAGCAGCCATTCGTGCACCGCCTGGATATGGATACATCGGGGCTTCTCGTGCTTGCTATGAACAGGGATGCCCACAGAAGGCTATCGATGGACTTCGAGGCAAGGAACGTAAAGAAGCGCTATGAGGCACTCCTGGAGGGAATCGTAGAGGAGAGCGAGGGCGTCATCGATCTTCCTATAAGGCTTGATGTGGACAACAGGCCTTATCAGATCGTGGATCATGTGAACGGAAAGAGAGCTGTCACAAGGTGGAAGAGATTAGGAATCGAGACCCATTACGGCAGGAAGTGCACAAGAGTGATGTTCTTCCCAGAGACAGGCAGAACGCATCAGCTTAGGGTGCACTCCGCATCCGGCCTTGGCCATCCGATACTCGGGGACAGGCTCTATGGGACGAGGAACGAGGGCGAGAGGCTATGCCTCCACGCCTCATCCATAGTCTTCACCCATCCAACATCTGGAGAGAGGATGGAGTTCTCAGCGCCTTCTCCATTCTAGTTCAGAGCCATTCCACTCCGGCTCGACAACCTCTATTCCGTAATGCGATGCGAACTCGCTTATCATCGGGTATGTCCTATCGATGTTCTCGACCTTGTGCGCATCTGTGGATAGCACAGTCCTGACGCCTCCCACGGAGGATGCGATTTCCCAGAAGCTTCTGCTAGGATAGCCCTCGCACCCATCCGATGGAGCCTTAAGCATGCCGTTTCCGTTGATCTCCAGAGGAATCCCGATATCCTTTGCTGCCTCTATGATATCCCTGGAGATTCCACGCGCTGTATCATCGAAGGGATAGCAGCTCAGGAATACATCGGGGTGCGCAATGAATGCAAATAGACCAGATTCCATAGCGCCTACGACTGTCCTGAGGTATCCTGCAAGATCCTCCTTCTCCACGCCCGGATAGAATAGCGATATCCTATGCCCGTCCTTCTTCTCCACGAAGTGCGTTCCAGAGATCAGGTAATCGACTCTTTCCCTCACGCTCTGGTAGTAATCCATGCGCGATGGAAAATAGTCAGCCTCATATCCGAGAAGGACTGTCATCGGACCGGAGGAGAAGGACCTTACATCCTCCTCGTATGCTTCCATCATGGAGTAATCCATGCGTGTCTTCCTGAATAGGTTATCGGGGAATGGGCAGTGCTCAGTAAAGCCTAGGATAGAATAACCCTTCTCCTGGGCATAGGAGACGTATTCCCCGATCCGGCCTTCGCCATGCCCGCAGTAGAATGAGTGGGTGTGCAGATTGTAAAGCATGCTTATATTCTAGCAATTACTTCGAAACACTTCCATAACTCAGAGGCTAAGTCTGTCTATTCGGCTCCTGAGCGCCTCTATCTCCGACCTGAGAGAGGCTATCTGCTCGTCGATCCTGTCCTTCTCCTTCTCAAGGATCAGGATCTTGGCCTCATCGGAGGAAATAAGCGCGTTGTACTCATCCGCCTTATCCTCCTTGCTGAGCCTGTCGCGCTTGGAGCAGAGGTCGCTGTATTCCTTATTCAGCCTGAGTATATTCTCTATTATATCCATCAGATAGGAAGGAGTGCTCTCGCCTATCCATACGCTCCCCTTCTCATAGAGATATGTGCCGTAGCTCACGAGGCTCTCGAAGAGCGCGCTTCTGGAGTCCTCATCCTCTTCCTCGAGCCTCTCCAGGCCTCCGCTGCAATAGCCGGAATACTCATCCCTGAAGCCGTTGATGAACGAGTCCTCCTCTACGAGGGATTCTTCATAATCATCCTTTCTTCCGTTTCTCTCGATGATCTCGAGAGCGATCGCTGATGCCCTGTCTCCCTTGAGTTCCTTCCATCTGCCGTCTTTTATCACAAGGGATGCGTATTCAGGGAATCTCCTTCCCTCACGCGCTCCAAGCCCGATCATGGAAAGCAGCCTGCTGCTTCTTCTTGCATCCCTCTCGGCATCGCTGTATACGGAAGAGAAAGCTTCCTTATCCAGGAGGCCAAGGGAGCACTGCTCATAGACGATGCTGCCGAGCCTCAGGGAGAGGGATGCGATCGCCTCATCCTCCTCCCTCTCCTTTCCAAGAAGCTCCTCGCGCTTTTTCAGATGCTCCTCGTACTCAGAAGCAAATGACCTTGCCCTATCGAGCTCTGCCTTTGCCTTCCTGTTCCTTTCATAGCAGTCCCTTACGGAATCGGATAGCCTTGGACCTACGGAAAGCCCGATCTCATCCTTTGCGCCATAGGCAGATTCCCCTAGCCTGTAGAGGGAGAATCTTATTTTCTCGGTGATCTGGTCTATTCTGCTTTCGAGCTCTTCCCTGAGCTCATTCCTGGCTGCCATGGATAGAGTCTACCACAATCGGTTTTATTGACAAAGGGAGCATAGAATAAGTATCCTGAAAAAGCCTGTTTTCAGCAATTCCCATCAGGAAAACAGCGAGCTAGAACACTAATCCATACTTATACCCCTTAATGGGCGTGCAGGAGTTTATTCAGATGGAAAACGAAAAGAGCAACCTCACGGATGAGGAGCTTGCAGCAGGACAGATAGCACTGATCCTGGAAAAGATCCGCAACGAGGCGGATCCGGAGGAAATCGAATCGCTTAAGAAGACAATCAGGAAGAATGTTCCGTTTTTCATGAGAGGGACCTTCTCGGCATATCTTCTCAAGGCATTCCTTGAAGGCGGGAGAAGAAGGCCAAGGCCAGCAGCACCTGAGAAGAAGAAGGCTGCAGCACCGGTAGCAGCAGCAAGGACAGAGAAGGCGCAGGATGCTCCGATTGCACAGAAGCCAAAGGCCGAGAAGCCAGAGCTCCCTGAAGGCAGCAAGACACTCTACCTGAATGTAGGAAAGATGAAGCACCTCTATGCAAAGGACCTCTCGAAGCTCATCCAGAGCGAGATAGGAGTCACAAGGGAGGACATCTATGCAATCAGGATCCACGACAAGTACTCATTTGTCACAATGAGCGAGGAGAACTGCCAGAAGGCAATCGAGAAGCTCAATGGCAAGGAGATCAACGGCAGGGTTGCCCAGGTCAACTTCTCAAACAGATGAAGATAAAGTGCTTTTCCCTAGGTAGCTATTCCACCAACCTCTACATAGCCTCATTCGGCATCGATGCATACATTATCGACGCTCCGGAGAGTATAGAGCCTGCTTTGGAATACGTGGAGGAAAGCCGCCTTAAGGTGAAGGCCATACTTCTCACCCATGGTCACTTCGACCACATACTGGGGCTGGGAAAGGCACTTGAAGCGCTAGGGGATGTGCCAGTCTACCTAGCGAAGGAAGATCATGAGCTTGTTGCAGATGGGGCAGTCAAGCTCATATCGATGCTCAAGGACTTCGATCCTTATTTCTATGCATCAAACCAGGAAGCATTCGATGCGCTTCCATCAGAATACCTCGATTACGAAAGCACTCTAGGACCATTTGCGATAATAAAGACCCCCGGTCATACCAAGGGGTCAGTATCGATAAAGATGGATGATGTGCTCTTCTCAGGCGATACCCTATTCCAGTGCGGAATGGGCAGGACGGACCTCGGAGGGAATTACAGAGAGCTTGTGAAATCGCTCAGAACCCTATTTACGCTCGATCCATCCACCTATGTACTTCCGGGCCATGGGCCGGGAACGACGATAGGAGCCGAGAAATCAAGAGGCCTGGTCTAGCCTCTTGCAAGCCTTTCGGCATCTGCCTTGCATTCAACGCAGAGTACGGCCGATGGGATTGCCCTAAGGCGTCCCTCCGGGATCTTCTTCCCGCACTGAAGGCAGTATCCATACTTTCCGTCGCTTATCCTCTGAAGGGCATTCTCAATAGCCTTCAGCCTCTTAGCGTCCATAGCGTTAAGCGCTTCCATCTTCCTATATGCATCCTGATCGGATGCCAGATCGCTGGAGTCTCCACGCCCTGATGACATCTGGGCCTCAGAACGGAAATTATCCTCTTCCGCATTGAGCTTGGACAATAGCTCTTCGCGTTCCTGAAGGAGCTTCTCCTGCATTTCCTTTGTGAATTCGTCCATTTCATCACCTCCTGTTTGGAGTTCTGCTGATGAATATGATACCGAAATCAGGATTAGTCAAGATTATTACGTCATTTTTGTCGGAAGCTATCTTGCTCATCGTAAATCCGAAGAGCGAAAAATGATGGATACCAAAGCATTCAGGATACCCTGTTATCCTGCTTGCGCATGAAAAGATGCAAAAGAATAGCGCATCAAGGCATCATCCGATGCCGATTAGCTCCAGCACCAAGTGCAGCTTCAGGGGGCTTGAAGCAACCATTCTTTGCCTTTTCATCTTTTCTGCACCAGCTCGCCTTCCAAAGCAGGAAAGCAAGAGGAACCCCGGCTTGTCCTTGCATTGCCACTGGAGCGCAAGAAAGCGCTACCTTGCGAAAGCAGATCCCTGAAGCCTCTCTCCTCTTCTATTTCCATGGCCTCAGGCCATCGGCAGAAGAAGAGGCCACCTTGATCAGATGGCCTATCTTCATGCTGGATCGATCAGCCTTCTGCTATGAATGCCTTGATCTCTGAAAGGAATGCATCGTATTCGGTGCAGAGCCTGAGATCCTTCTCTTCCTCGAGGATCCTCTCAGGAGCCCTGAATAGGCACCCGCCATCTGCTTCGTGGATCATAGCAAGGTCATTGTAGCTGTCTCCTGCTGCGAATGTCCTGAAGCCGATTGACTTCAGTGCCTTTACAGCCTTGAGCTTGCCGTTCTCCTGCCTCATCCTGACGCCTGCGATCATGCCATCCTCATCGATCACGAGGCTGTTGCAGAAGATCGTAGGATAGCCAAGCTGCTTCATCAGAGGCTTAGCGAACTCAGAGAATGTATCAGAGAGGATCACTACCTGAGTAAGGGACCTGAGAGAGTCCAGGAACTCCTTTGCGCCATCGAGGGGGCGTATTGTCGCGATCACATCCTGGATATCCTTCAGCCCGAGCCCATGCTCCCTGAGTATATCCATCCTGAATTTCATGAGCTTTGCATAGTCAGGCTCATCCCTTGTCGTTCTCCTAAGCTCGGGGATTCCCGTCTTCTCGCTGAATGCTATCCATATCTCCGGAACGAGCACGCCTTCCAGATCGAGGCAGATTATCTCCATATTCCCTCCAGATTGATTTTCCTTAATAGACAATACTCCACAAAGATGGAAAAAAACAATCGATTCTGTATAATCGGTGGAATGGAATACGCATATTGCCTCATTTCGTTTCTCACAGGCGCTGTGATCTCGGTCATGGTCGTCGGAAACACAGCACTCGGAAACGCAACGTCAAACGAAGTCTCGATAATAATCAACCAGATAGTGGGAATAGCGCTGCTCTCAGCGATAATGCTCCTGGGAAGAAAAAACCAGACGATCAATCCCCCAAGAAGGAAGGCTGGCTGGTATCTATGGTTCGGAGGAATACTCGGGCTTGTGGTGATCACATGCAACTACTACTCAGTCACTGGCGCAGGAACGACGATAGCAATGGCCTCGGCTGTATTCGGGCAGTGCCTTGCAGGGCTCTTCTTCGACCTCACAGGGCTGATGGGGATGGAAAAGCACAGAATAACAGGAAGGCGCCTGGCCTCCATAGCTGTCTCATTTGCAGGAATCCTGCTGATGTTCGCTCTCTCGGAGGATGGGATAAGCTTCGCATATGCAATCATCGGCATCGGAGCTGGAATCGTCACAATGACGCAGATGGTGTATAACTCGCTCTTCGCAAAGCATAAGGGCGCTTTCTTCTCAGCAAGGAACAATGTCATTTCAGGACTGATGGGAATACTCCTCTTCTCAGCGATAGCAGTGCCCGGGAAGACAATGGAGGCACTCTCCCAGCTTGGCAATGTCAATCCGCTTGTGATAGTCCTCGGAGGAACGCTGGGCTGCGTGGTCGTCGTATGCTGCAATACAGTCATCCCGAGGATCCCTGCATCCGTGTCATCGGTCCTTATGTCATCCGGCCAGGTCCTGACAGCTGTGCTTCTCGATGCATGCCTCTACGGTAGGTTCGAGCTATCGCTTCTGATAGGGGCTCTTGTGATGGTTGCCGGTATCGCTATGACGCTCACTCCCCGGAAGATGGGTTAGGGCCTTCAGGGAACTCGACATCGTAGCTCTCGGCATTATCCTCAGCCTTTGCGTTCTTCTTCTTCTGCTTATCGAAGCTCTTCCGGTAGTTCTTGCCTGTCGAGATCATTATAGCGACAGGCTTAAGGCCCGGGATGTTGGCGCATATGATCTGGATGATCGATGTAAGAGGAACAGCAAGGAACATACCGACGATTCCCCATACATAGCCCCAGATAGCAAGCGAGAAGAGGATGATCAGAGGCGACATATTCAGCTGTATTCCCTGGAGCCTCGGATCGATTATATTGCCGAGGATCATCTCGATCGCGATCATCAGGACAGCAACGTAGATTACCATTCCCCAGTGAGGCATGAACTGAATGATTGCCATCAGGATCGCTCCTGCAGTGACGAGGATGGAACCGATTGTCGGTATGAAGTTGAGGATGAATGCAAGAACGCCCCAGACAAGCGCGAAGTCAAGCCCTGAGATCAGGGACGCAAAATAGAACAGGAGACCCGTTGCTCCGCTTATGAGAAGCTTGATCAGAAGGTACTTCGACATCTGCCTGCTCATCCTTCCGATCATCATCATCGCCCTTTCGCCCTTGCTTCTCTCGAATGCGACGAGGATCTTAGGAGCGATCGTCTGGCGCTCTAGGATGATGAACATGAGATACACGTAGATTAGCATGGCATCCGAGAGTATTCCAAGGAACTTGGAGGAAATGCTTGTCAGGGAGCTCATAGCGATTCCGAACCAGTCGATGTTCAGGAGCGCTAGGAAGCTTATATCCTCAGGATCCTCATCCAAGAATGGCGCTATGTGCTGCGAAATGAGCCTATCGAGGGCTATGACCCTCTGCTGGTAGTACGGAAGCTTCTGGATGAGCATGTTGACCATCAGGAACATGATGTAGCACAGAAGCACGAATATAACCAAAACAAGCAGAAGAACGATCACTGTCGCTATTATCTTAGGGACATGGAGCTTCTCAAGCCTGTTCAGGATCGGATTCACGAATATGTATACGAAAAACGATATTACAATCGGGATGATGACTTCGGAGCCGACCTTCATCACATAGAGGATAAGGAACGCACAGATCACTCCTAGTATGTTCCTGACTTGCCTGCTGATGTCTGCTCTATAGTCCATATTGCCGATTATACCCAATGCTTTATTTTCAGCGCAAGATGGAGGGTGGCAAAATAATCCCATATGCTCTATTATCCTCACTATGAACAGCCAGTATCTAGATAGGATCCAGATAGTCCTGGTAGACACGCAGGACGGTGCCAACATCGGATCCGTGTGCAGGGCAATGAAGACAATGGGGATAGAGCGCCTCGCGCTTGTCTCCGATAGGGAATATGACGAGAACAGGGTCAGGACGCTTGCGCTCCATGCCAGCGATGTATATGAGAACAGAGTGGTTTACCCATCCCTTGCAGATGCTCTCAGGGACAGCATCTTCACAGTCGGTGCCACCCGGAGGAGGGGCAAGTTCAGGAAGATGAGCTCATTCAGCCCCGAGCAGCTTGCGTCCAAGCTCTCAGAGCTTCCTGAGGGAAAGATCTCGATCGTATTCGGCAGGGAGTCCGATGGGCTGAGGGACGATGAGGTTGCCCAGTGCTCATCGATTGTCACGATACCGACATCGGAGAGATTTCCGTCCCTGAACCTCTCGCAGGCAGTCCAGATCATATGCTATGTCCTTTTCCAGAATGCGCAGGTATACAGGCAGGGAATGACTGCTGTGGATCATCAGAGGATAGAGAAGGCTGTCGAGGGAATCTCATCCCACCTCAAGGCAATAGGCTACTACAAGTGGGATGAGGAGGAGAAATGGACCAGGCAGTTCCTTGCTGATACGCTTGAGAGAGCAGCGCTCTCAGAGAGCGAGATGCAGAGATTCGAGAAGATCTTCAGCAAGACCGAGACAATAGCAAGATTCAGGAAAAAGGAGGAAGATGATGTTCAATAGCTTCCTTGACCCTATGCCAAGGGTCGTTGCCCACAGGGGCGACAGCGCGAACTATCCGGAGAACACGCTGCCGGCCTTCAGGTCAGCAGCTGAAATGGGCATAGACGTGATTGAGACGGATGTGCACCTCACTAAGGATGGGCACCTTGTCATATGGCACGATCCTACCCTCGAGAGGAACACAGATGGAAAAGGAAGGATCGAGGACCATACGCTTTCGGAGCTCAAGGCGCTCGATGCAGGCTACACATTCACCAACGACGGAGGGCGCACATTCCCGTTCAGGGGCAAGGGCGTTACGCTATGCACTCTCGATGAGGCGCTGAAGGCATGCCCTGACGAGAGATTCAACATAGACCTGAAGAGCGAGGAAGAGGAGATAGTCGATACCTTTATTTCCGTGATCAGGGAAAACAAGGCAGAGAAGCGGGTATGCGGAGCCTCATTCCACCTCGGCAACCTTAAGAAGCTCAGGGCAAAGGCCCCGGACATCCTCACATCTGTCTCTACTCTTGAGGTCGTGCCTCTTGTGCTCAGGCAGAAGTGCAGGCTCCTTCCCTCCTCCTTTGAGAGAAGGATCGTGTTCCAGATACCCGAGAAGCAGTACGGTATACATGTGACGACAGAGTCATTCGTGCGCGACATGCATAAGCGCGGTGCTGTGATAATGGTTTGGACGATCAACGATGAGGAGAAGATGCGTGAGCTCTTCTCGCTTGGCGTTGATACTATAATGACAGACAACCCTCGCCTTGTGATAAAGGTTGCAGAGGAAATGGGGATCAGATAATGGCAAGCGACGTATATTTCTCTGACATGAGAACGGAATTCGGCAACAACCTCCTGGATAAGCTCGGGAAGGTCATGGAAAGGGCTGGAATAGGCGATATCGACTTCAAGGACCACTATGCAGCGATAAAGATACACTTCGGAGAGCCGGGGAACCTTGCTTTCCTGAGGCCAAACTGGGCAAAGACAGTGGCAGACAAGATCAAGGAGCTAGGAGGAAAGCCATTCCTGACAGACTGCAATACGCTCTATGTCGGAGGAAGGAAGAACGCGCTCGACCACATGGATACAGCGAATCTCAATGGCTTCAATCCACTATCGACAGGCTGCCAGATAATCATCGCAGATGGCCTCAAGGGAACTGACGATGTGGATGTACCTGTCGTGGGAGGAAGGCTCGTTAAGAATGCCCATATCGGGCGCGCTGTGATGGATGCCGATGTATTCATCTCCCTCACCCACTTCAAGGGCCATGAGTCGACAGGAATCGGAGGAGCGCTGAAGAACATAGGGATGGGCTGCGGCTCAAGGGCTGGCAAGATGGATATGCACTCGCAGGGAAAGCCCCATGTGGTTGCGGATAGATGCGTAGGCTGCGGCAGGTGCGTGAAGATCTGCGCCCATGATGCACCATCGCTCAGGGACAGGAT
>JAXFQZ010000073.1:0-4081 GCA_034178685.1 Candidatus Ornithospirochaeta sp.
CTGCTGGGTTCTCGGTAATGACATCAATCGCAGCTGGGCATGGCGACAGAAGCAGAGTCAGGGAATCCTTCGGAACAGAAATCATCCTCGGTGCATTTCTTTCGCTCATCCTGACAGCAATCGCAATAGTGACTCTGGATCCGCTCCTTCGGTTCATCGGGCTATCGGAGACAAACCCCGGTGTCTGGAAGGCCGCATGCCAGTTTCAATGGTGATATTCATAGGCATCTTCGCCCAGTTCTTCTACAACCTGATATGCTCCCTGCTCAGAAGCCTTGGCGATTCAGAGACACCTCTGATCTTCCTTCTCTTCTCCACAGTCCTCAATATAGGACTGGATCTGCTTTTCATCGTCTATTTCCGCCTTGGTGTCATTGGTGCTGCAGCCGCAACAGCCACCGCCCAGGCAGCAAGTGCCATCATGTGCCTTATATATGCATTCTGGAAGTATCCGGAGCTCCATCTGTCGGGAAAGGATTTCCGTTTCGATCCCTCCCTATACATAAAGCATCTCATGCAGGGAATTCCCATGGGACTCCAGTTCTCGGTGCTGGCTATAGGGATCATAGTGATGCAGCGTGCCCTGGTGGCTTTCGATCTGGGAGCGGATGGAGTCATGGTGGCGGGGAACCCTGCACAGAATGGATTCGGAGCCGCAAATAAGCTGAACTACTTCCTTATGTGCCCTCTAAGCGCGCTCGGCACTGCAATCGTCAGCTTCAATGCACAGAACCTTGGAGCAGGAAGGCAGGATAGAATCAGACGCGCGACCCTGAAATGCCTTATGATAGGCACTGCCATGTGCCTGGTCCTTGGGTGCATCGGAATGCTTATGACAATCAACGGCGCATACCAGCATGTGTTCATGAGCCTGGAAAAGATCTCCAGTCAATCCATACACTATGGGAATATATACCTGTATGTCGATCTGGCCCTGTATTTCCTGCTGATGCTGCTGTACGTTCTCCGTTCCGGTGTGCAGGGTGTAGGACAATCGGAGTTCACGCTGCTTGCAGGCTGTGCCGAATTGGTTGCAAGGACTGCGATATGCGCATTCCTTCCATCAATCGTAAATGGAGGACCTATAGATTCCTCTGCATCCGTCGGGGCTTACATCGCCCTGTGCCTTGGAGATCCAGGTGCGTGGATTCTGGCTATCGCAACACTGCTCTATCCTACGGCAAGGTATCTCTTTGGAGTAAGCCCAAGGAAGATATGCAGGATTGAAAAAAAGCGACAGAGAAAGACCATGATGAATCAGGACCATTGACCTCCAATGATCCCAGAGACCGCAGCCAGAAGCCATATCGGAAGACACTGGCTTTGCGATACGGTTTTATCAGAATATGAACCTGACGCTCTTGAAAGCGGAGACAGAAGCGTAGCACTGGCCGCGCCTGACGCTCTCATCCCCGCTGTAAACAAGGAATCTTCCAGGGGATAGGCGAAATACGGAAGATGAGAAAGAGACCATCTCCTCTCCCTCCAGCACTATCTCCATCACTTTCTTTCCTTCGTGCTTCTCAGCCTCGAAGCCTTTGTCGGAGGAAAGGTGGGTGTCGATTATGTACTTCAGGCCATCATGTCCCGCTGCATCGTATTCACCTGGCCCCTGATCGTAAGGAAGGCTATGGTCCATGACATCAGCTATGCCATCCATTGCAGGAAAGACGCTCCTGTAGCTTTCAAGCTCATCCAGGGTATCGAATACCGTCATCTGCTCCCTCCCTTCGCAATCTCAAGATATCGCAGTATCAGATCCACCGATCCGTCGATGCCCAGCTTAGAGGATTCTATCGAGAGATCGTATGTGGATGCCCTTCCCCACTTGCTATCGCTGTAGTAGTCATGGAAGTTCGATCTCATCCTATCGTGGCGGATGCATGCATCCTCAGCCTGGGCTTCATCAATGCCATGGATCCTCATCACCCTGCCGACTCTTTCCGCAATCGGAGCATGGATGAATACAGATACAAGATCAGGATCCTTCCTTAGGACATAATCCGCGCATCTGCCTATTATAACAGCAGAGGAATCCCTTGTTATCCGCTTCACTGTATTGGACAGGAGAAGGAAGAGCTGGTCATTCAAGGGCATCTCGCTAGCTGCGATGCTTCCTGAAGGAATCGAGCATGTTCCCGTCATCAGAGAGTATAGGAATGAGGATGCAGGCTTCTCGTCTGCGCTTCTGAACAGCTCCTCAGAGAGCCCGCTGTCCTTTGCTGCTATCGCAAGAAGCTCCTTGTCATAGAATGGGATACCTAGCCTTGATGCGAGCTTTCTTCCTATCTCGCGTCCGCCGGATCCATACTGCCTTCCGATTGCTATTACGGTTCTTCTTTCCATATGCTGCCTCAGTATTCCAGGAATGCCCTGAAGAAGCGATAGAGGTGCTCTATATCACGGCTGCCTGCGCTCTCATAGGAAGAGTGCATCGCAAGCTGCGCAAGCCCTACATCTGCAGTCCTGATGCTTACTTTCTGCGTTGATAGATTCCCAAGCGTTGATCCTCCCGGGACATCGGAATTGTTCACGAAATCCTGGTAAGGAATGGAATTCCGCTCAAGGATGAAGCGCGCAAAGCCGTAGCTCTCCCCATCGGTAGTGTACTTCTGGTTAGCAGATAGCTTCAGAAGCACCCCGCCATTGAGCCTGGGATGGTTCACTATGTCAGACTTCTCTGGATAGTTAGGATGCACTGCATGGCCATTGTCTGCGCTCAGCATGAAGGATGAGGACTGGATCATCATCCTCTCCTCCTCATCGACAGAGAGCGAGATCATTATGCGCTGTATAGTCTGATAGAGGAAATCAGAGAGCGCTCCCTGCTTCGTGCCGCTGCCGACCTCCTCATTGTCAAAGAGAGCAGCTATCTGGAGCTTATCGCTGCTACTGCTTTCGATAATGGCCCTAACAGCTGTGTATGCGCACTCGAGGTCATCGATCCTAGGGGAAGAGAAGAACTCGCCGCATGCACCCCAGACCGAAGGCGCTGTCCTGTTCACCAGAAAGAGATCTGAAGAAAGTATGCTCTTTCTCTCAACGCCGAGGCACTCGGCGATAAGACCGTCGATAGAGCATTCCCCCTCTGCTATCAGAGGCCTGACTTCCTTCTGTATGCTGTAGTTGATTCCCTTATTCGCTTCCCTGTTCTGGTGTATTGCAAGAGAGGGAATCATCACAAGATCACGGTCAAATGAGACAAGGTGCTCCTTTATCGAGCCATCCTCTAGCACGAATGCTCTTCCTGCAATGGACAGAGGCCTGTCGAACCATGAGGAGATGAGCATTCCGCCATAGCCCTCTGCATTGAGGACTGTGTATCCAGAGGCGCTGACCTCAGGATTGGGCTTCAGCCTGAAGGTAGGGCTATCCGTGTGAGCAGAGATCACTGAATATGATGAGAATCCCCCTTCTGGGATACGGAATGCGATCAATGAGGAACTGTTCCTGCTGACATAGTAGGCACCGCCCCTTTTCAGGCTGTACCTCTTCCTCTCATCCAGTTCAGCAAAGCCCGCAGCGCTAAGCATCCTCTTCATGCTGTCTACAGCATGAAACTGGCTGGGGCTTGAGGAAATGAAGGACAGAAGGTCCTTCAGCATGTTGTTTTCTGTCATGACACTATGTTAGCGTCGAATGCCATCAGGGGCAATCAGATTCCGCTTCCTATGTGCTTTATAAGTATATTCAGCCCGATTCCAATGAGGATGATTCCCCCTGTTATCTCGGCTCTTCTCTGGTACCTGTTCCCAAAGACAGATCCGACCTTCACTCCCACCGATGAAAGACAGAATGTCGTGATCCCGATAAGCAGGAGCGCCGGAGCGATGCTTGACTTGACAGCTGAGAGGGCAATCCCGGAGGCAAGCGCATCGATGGATGTCGCAACTGCAAGAGGCAGCATAGCCCTGGGCGATATCGAAGGATCGCATTCCTCCTCTTTGCTGCCGAATGCCTCCCTGATCATATTCGCTCCGATAAGCGCAAGGAGAACGAATGCGATCCAGTGATCGAATGACTGGATAAGGTAAGAAAACCTCGATCCAAGAAAATAGCCTATAGCCGGCATCAGGGCCTG
>JAXFQZ010000082.1:0-8478 GCA_034178685.1 Candidatus Ornithospirochaeta sp.
GGTGATATCGAAGCTTGATGTTCTCTCCTCTCTCGCTGAGTATGCAGAGAGCGCGAACTGCGTATGCCCTGAGATAATAGAGGAAGGCGATATCGTGATAGAGGAAGGAAGGCATCCTGTAGTTGAGGCATACTGCAAGGATGGGGGATTCGTCTCCAATTCGTTCTCAAGCAGTAAGGCACGCTTTGCTCTGATAACAGGCCCTAACATGGCAGGAAAATCAACTTATCTCAGGCAGATAGCGCTTATAGTCCTTCTTGCGCATATAGGGGCAATGGTTCCTGCCAGGAAGGCAACCATACCTCTAGCTGATAGGATTTTCTGCAGGGTCGGAGCTTCGGATAATCTTTCAAGAGGCGAGTCTACGTTCCTTGTCGAGATGAGCGAGACCGCTGCAATACTCAGGTCAGCCACGCGCAGGTCGCTTGTCATAATGGATGAGGTCGGAAGGGGCACCAGCACGCAGGACGGAATGAGCCTTGCCTATGCCGTAATGAAGTATCTTGCTGAGCTTGGCTCGATTACGCTGTTCGCAACGCATTACCACGAGCTTACGATGCTCGATACATATGGGATGCAGCTGCTGCATATGGCAGTAAGCGAGGAGAAGGACTCGATTGTGTTTCTCAGGAAGGCTGTCGAGGGAGCAGCAAGATCAAGCTATGGTATACATGTCGCTAAGCTTGCCGGCCTGCCTTACCAGGTCATCAGGGAAGCATCGGCATTCCAGAAGAGGCACTTCGAGGATTATTCGTCATTCGATGACACGCAGGGAAACCTCTTCACCTCAGCAGCCCAGGACACAGGCAATGGTGATAGGATCATATCCATGATCGAGGATTTCGATACAGACAGGTCATCTCCTATGGATGCTCTTGTATTCATATCAAAGCTCAAGGAAATGCTATGATGATGTTGACACATGTTGCTTGACGCGTTAGAATTAGCATAGTTTCATTAAAGTAATTTAAGGGACCCGATAAACGGTCCCTTATTTTATGGCTGGAGGATTATGCTTACTGAAGATGCAGCTGGAAGCGAGCTATTTGCGGAGATTGAATCGCTTGTTTCGTCTTTGGGTCTGAGGACAGTGGAGGCTAGCAGGAGCGAGCATCAGGGAACTACCTCAATCAGATGCATTCTGATGCATCCGGAGAGGGAGATTACCACAGATGATCTTGCTAAGGCCTATAACCTTATCTATCCTCGATACCAGATTCTGCTTTCCGATAGGGATCTTGAGCTGGAGGTATCCAGTCCCGGTCTGCAGAGGAATCTCAAGGATGTCCATGAATTCTCGCTATTCGCGGGAAAGGATGCGAGGGTCTACTGCGTTTCAAGGTCTTCGTACATCATAGGAAGGATCGTCTCGGCTGAAGAAGGTTCCCTTGTTCTAGGATCCTACAGGATCGAGGATTCAGGAGAGGAGGGCGATAGCGTAAGGATACCATTCTCCGATATAGCCAAAGCAAAGCTAGAATACAGATGGGAGGCAAAAGATGCTTGATTTAACCAACGATATCGAAGCAATGATCAGGGACAGGAACATGGATGAGGAGAAGGTTCTCTCCCTCATCAAGGATATCCTGACCAGTGCATACAAGAGGAAGTTCGGAACAGATGAGAATGTCGTTGTCAGATTCACAGATGACAAGAGGAAGGTCGAGCTATTCTCTGTGAAGGAAGTCGTCAAGGAAGAGGACTGGTATGATGAAGTGAGGCAGATTCCCCTTGATGAGGCTCAGCGCTACACAGACATGGACCTTGAGCCAGGCGACAGCATCGAGCTTTCCATCGATCCCAGGAACTTCGAATACTCGGCTGTCCAGTCAGCGAAGCAGCGCTCCCAGCAGGTAGTGAAGGAGTACAACAACGACAAGGTATATGTCGATGCGAAGGCTATGGAGGGAAAGCTTGTATTCGGAGAGATCAAGAGGCAGACAAGGAGCGGAGACTTCATAGTAAACCTCAACCTCGAGAATACGGATGCAATCTTCCCGCTTAGGGGTCAGAGCCCAAGGGAGACATACGAGCCTCAGGATAAGCTCAAGTTCTACGTAGAGAGAGTAGACAGGGGAGATGAGGTTGAGAGACGCGACAGAAGCGGCCTCATTGTGAAGAAGCAGAAGGGTGTTAGGATCCTTCTCTCCAGGTCAAGCAAGGAATTCGTCAGGGCTCTTGTCGAGAACGAAGTGCCGGAGATCAGCAACGGGGACGTTGAGATCAAGTCAATCGCAAGACAGGCTGGAATCAGGACAAAGATCGCAGTCGATACAAGAAGGACCGACATCGATCCAGTAGGTTCGACAGTCGGAAAATCAGGCTCGAGGATCCAGACAGTCATGACAGAGTGCGACAACGAGAAGATCGATGTCGTAAGATACTCCGACGATCCGCTTGTATTCGTAGCAAATGCGCTTGTACCTGCTTCCATCAAGAGAGTAGTCACAATCGATCCAGCTACTAAGCACGTTGTTGCCATCGTAGACGAGAACCAGCAGGGAATCGCCATCGGACAGGGCGGCGTCAATGTCAAGCTTGCAAAGATGCTATGCGACTGGAACATCGAGGTGAAGACTCAGGAGCAGTTCGAGCAGATGGAGGAGACACAGAGGATATTCGAGAACGCCGAGGGTCTCTTCAAGCAGGATGACGTAAAAGAGGAAGCAGAGGAAGAGCATCTCACAAACGACCAGATCGGAATCGATGAGAATGATACTCCTATTACAGAAGTCGGACTTGATGACAAGCTCGTCAAGAAGCTTCATAATGTTGATATATGGTCAATCGAGGAATTCTTCGACTATAGCGATGAGGAGCTTCTTTCGATGGGATTGTCCGAAGAGGAAATCGAGACAGTGCGCAATAGCGTCGTAATCGAGAACAGCGAGGAAGAAGGCGAGTTCGAATGCCCGATCTGCCATACTATCCTCAAGGCTGGCACCACTGTATGCACGAATTGCGGAGCTGAATTCGAATTCGAGTAAGATCAAGGATCAAAATGTCTGTAGAAGTAGAAAAAAACGAAGAAAAGAAAGTCAAAGTCAATGTGATCAAGAAGGCACCGCAGGTTGTTGTGAAGAAAGCAGAGCCTGTTGAGCCTGAGACTGAGAAGAAGGTCATTGTCCTCAAGAAGAAGCCTATCGTCGTGAAGGTCAGGGAGAAGGAGGAACCTAAGGCCGAGCCAGTGAAGGAAACCAAGCCTTCTCAGCCTTCGGCTGCTGTACAGAAGCCTATCCAGAAAGCCCCTGTGCAGAAGGCACCTGCATCGCAGCCTGCTCAGCAGAAGCCAATGCAGAAGGATGCTGTCCTCACAGGAAAGAGCTTCATGGTCAACACGGCCCATAGGGAAACCTCCAGGATCCAGTCGCCGCTTCACAATGGTCCTGTGATCATCAAGAGCACGAACCTTCCTCCTGTCCCAGGGCAGAAGGTGGATGCTCCGTCGACAGATGCTCCTGCAAGGCCAAGGGTAGCTGGTATCGTCGGTGGAAAGCCGGTAGGGCCAAGGCCGCAGAACGGCCAGAGAAGGCCTTTCCAGAGAGATGGGCAGTCTCGTCCTCAGAACGGAAGGGATGGGCAGCAGAGGCCTAGGATGCCTAGAGCCGGGCAGAGCTATACACCGAGCCAGAACGGATTCAGGAACAATGGAGAAGGAAAGCCCGGCTTCAGCAGGAACCAGAACGGACCATTCCAGAACAGGAACGGCTTTGCTCCAAGGAACCATGCACCGGCAGCTCCTCAGCTTGAGCTCAACCAGAAGGGCCAGGCAAAGAAATTCGCAGGTAACAGCAAGAAGAAGGATTACGATAACAAGTATCAGAAGGACGAGGAGCTTGACTTCCAGTTCCAGAAGAAGAAGAAAGAGGAACAGAAGCTTCAGGCAGTGCCTAAGTCAATCGATATAATGGAGAATATCACGGTATCCGATCTTGCGAAGAAGATGAATCTCAAGGCTTCCGATATAATCTCGAAGCTCTTCAAGATGGGACTGATGGTTACAATCAACCAGCAGATCGATCATGAGACAGCTGAGATCATCGCAAGCGAGTATGGATGCGAGGTGCACCTTGTATCGCTCTATGATGAGACGATTATCGAATCAGAAGAAGACAATCCAGAGGATATGGAGCCAAGGGCGCCGATCGTCACGATCATGGGACATGTAGACCATGGTAAGACAAAGCTTCTCGATGCTATCAGGAGCACGGATGTCGCTGGAGGGGAATTCGGTGGAATCACCCAGCATATCGGTGCATATAAGGTATCTGTCCCGGGAAAGGGCAATATCGTATTCCTCGACACTCCGGGCCATGCCGCATTCTCTATGATGAGAGCAAGAGGTGCACAGGTTACGGATATCGTAGTTCTCGTAGTTGCGGCAAATGACGGTGTAATGCCTCAGACAAGGGAAGCCATCGACCATGCTAAGGCTGCTAAGGTGCCTATCATCGTAGCAATCAACAAAGTCGATCTTCCTGAAGCAAATCCGGATCGCGTCATGCAGCAGCTTTCGGACCTTGGGCTCATGCCTGAGGAATGGGGTGGCCAGACGCTGTACTGCAGGATCTCAGCTCTGAAGAAGCAGGGAATCGAGGATCTTCTCGATACTATTCTCCTCCAGGCAGAGATGCTTGAGCTTCAGGCAAATCCGAAGTGCAGGGCTGTCGGAAAGGTCCTTGAGTCAAGGATCGACCAGGGCAGGGGTACCGTTGCGACTGTAATCATCGAGAAGGGAACGCTCCATCAGGGTGACTACTATGTTGCCGGTATATATCCAGGACGCGTCAGGGCTATGTTCGACGACAAGGGAAAGAGAATCCAGACAGCAGGGCCTTCGGATCCTGTTGAGATCATCGGACTTTCGAACATACCTAGCGCTGGCGACCCGTTCCAGGTTACCGAGGATGAGAGGCAGGCCAGGACCATCGGTGCAAAGAGACAGGAGCTTGAGAGGCTCGGCGAGGGCAGCGGAAAGAACAAGATCACTCTTGAGAATCTCAATGAGAAGATCAGGGAAGGACAGGTCACTGACTTCAATGTCGTCATCAAGGGTGACGTGCAGGGTTCCGTCGAGGCACTCAAGGGCGTGCTTGAGAAGCTCAGTACAGATGAGATCAAGCTCAATGTCCTCAGGGCCTCTGCCGGTGCTATCATCGAAAGCGATATCACGCTCGCAGCTGCTTCGAATGCTGTTGTCATCGGATTCAACGTCAGGCCTACTCCAAAGGCTCTCGCGCTTGCTGAGCAGGAGAAGGTCGAGATCAAGAAATACAACATCATCTATGATGTCGAGGATGATATCAAGGCAGCTATGGAAGGACTCCTGTCGCCTGAGATCAAGGAAGTCGATATCGGAAAGGTCGAAGTCAGGGAGACATTCAAGGTTCCTAAGGTCGGCGTGATCGCTGGATGCTATGTAACCGATGGAAAGGTCAAGAGGAACTGCCTCGTACGTGTCATCAGGGACTCGATCCAGATCAACAAGGATCTGATAAAGATCGCTTCGCTCAAGAGATTCAAGGACGATGCAAGGGAAGTCAACGAAGGCTACGAATGCGGTATCGGACTCGAGAACTGGCAGGACCTGCAGGTTGGCGATGTGCTTGAGATCGTAGAGACAGTCGAAGAGAAGAGGACACTGGAAATCAATGAGTGAGTTTTCGCAGGCAAGGCTTGAGTCAAGGATAATGGAGACCGTTTCGACGCTGATCGTAAACGGCTCCATAAAGAACCATAACCTATCGACCCTGACATCTGTTTCCAGGGTCGAGCTTTCGCCGGACAACAGCCATGCAAAGGTATATCTTACATCCTTCCTGGATGACAGAGCGCTCGCTAAGTCCGTGAAGGCTCTCAATGGAGCCAGTGCCTTCATACAGTCGCGTCTATCCCAGGTTCTGAGAACGAAGAACACTCCTGTCCTCGAGTTCATGGCTGACAACGCATTCAGGGAAGGCGAGAAGATCAATTCCCTCATCGATCAGGTGATGAAAGACATCCATGAGTGATTTCTCACTGATACTTGAGAACAAGAATAGCGGAGAGACCTCTTTTGAATCCCTTTACAGGATAAAGAGGGAGCATAGAGGAGAGAAGGTCGGTCATGCAGGAACCCTGGATAAGTTCGCATCCGGCCTTATGATTGTGATGATAGGGAACGCAACCAAGCTCAATCCCATCTTCTCATCCTTCTCCAAGTCATACAGGGCAACCATCGAGTTCGGTTCTGAGACTGACACGCTTGATCCAGAAGGGGAGGTAATCAGGACTGGCCCTATCCCAGGATATGAAGAAGTCAGGAGCGCTGTCCATTCATTCTCAGGAAACCAGATGCAGATCCCTCCTGTATACTCAGCAATCCATATCGATGGCAAAAGGGCATACAGGGAAGCAAGGAAGGGGAATGAGGTAAGCCTTTCTCCTAGGCCTATCACCGTGCATTCGATTTCCCTTGTATCATACTGTGATGGCATTGCAGTAGTCGATGCCCATGTATCGAAGGGGACGTATATAAGGTCCCTTGCAAGGGATATCGGCATCAAGGCGGGAAGCGCTGCCCACCTGGTTGCGCTTGAGAGGACCTCGATCGGGCCTTTTTCCCTATCCGATATAGGAAAGAGCACCAGGGAGCTCCTGGATCAGTCCGGTCTTCTTTCAGCTGTATGCCTTGATCCTGCAAAGAGGATGAAGATAGAGAATGGCTATCTTCCGCTTCGCTACGTGCTTAAGGATGATGATGCTGAGCGCAGCTTCTGCTATCTGCATTTCGGTGATGAGCTCTTCGGAATAGGGGAGAAGCAGGAAGACAGGATCAGGATAATAGCAAGGATAAGCAATGGAAACCTTTGACTTTCTATCTCTGAGCATATCCGGTCTGCTGAAAAGCACTCCTATGGCTATAGCTATTGGTGTGTTTGATGGCGTTCATATCGGACACAGAGCAATACTTGAGACCCTCACCGAAGACAGCCGCAGGACGCCAGGGACAAAGAGCATGGTGATTTCATTCAGCAGGAATCCCAAGGCAAGCTCAGAGGGGAATCTGGATACGCTCAGGCTCAGGAGCGAATATATTGCCTCATTTGGCATAGATTTCCTTGCTGTTATTGACTTTTCCACGCAATTCAGTAAAATTTCAGCATGTGGGTTTGCTGACATTCTCACATCCATCTGCATGCCCCGATATGCCGTTGTGGGTTCGGATTTCAGATTCGGTAATCCTTCCTCGCAGGCTGATGGGAAAGAGCTCGGGCATATGCTCCAGGAGCGTGGGTTCGAGTGCAGGGTGGATATAGTGCAATCTATACTCAGCGATGAAGGAGAGAGGATTTCCTCCACTCTGCTGAGGAGGATGATAAAGGAAGGCAGACTGGATGGTTATTCCAGGTATGCCGGCCAGGGATACAGAGTGGACCTGATGCCATTACCCTGCAGAGTCTGCGATGATGAACTGGTTTTCAGCACAGAGTCGATTCATCAGCTTCTACCGCCACTAGGAGCTTATGATACCGTACTTCTGATGCGTGACGGGAGGACCGTCGGGTGCAGGGCTGAGATCGAACAGGAGTTTCTTGTTGTTTCCTCTGCCTCCGCTTCCTCTGCTATCGGCATGCTTCAGAGCATGGGCAAAGATGATGCGCAATTAGATTCATTGATTTTCGGAGTATGATATGGTTTCAAAAGAAAAGAAGAGTGAACTCGTAGTAAAGTACGGCAACAACGCAGCTAACACAGGAGACGCAAAGGTACAGGTTGCTCTCCTCACAGCTAGGATCAACGACCTTCAGAAGCACTTCAGTGCAAATCCTAAGGATCATGCATCAAGACGCGGTCTTCTCAAGCTCGTCGGTCAGCGCCGCCGCCTCCTCAAGTACATCAAGAACAGGGACATCAACGAGTACAGAGAGCTCATCGCTTCACTCGGACTCAGAAAGTAACATCAATTACAAACATCTGCAAAAGCCAGCATTGCCTGGCTTTTGTTAACATACATGAAAAGAACAAAGAAAGAATAAGAAGGAATTTATGGCAGAAGTAAAAACAGTTTCGGTTAGAATCGGAAATGATGATCTGGTATTCGAAACCGGAAGAATCGCAAAGCAGGCAAATGGTGCTGTATATGCACGCTATGCAGGCTCTGCAGTAATCGCCACTGTCTGCTGTGGCGATGCACCATCAGAACCGCTGGACTATGTTCCGGTTTCAGTAGAGTACAACGAGAAGTACTATGCAGCAGGCAAGATCCCAGGAGGATTCCTTAAGAGGGAATCAAGGCCAAAGGACAAGGAGATCCTTGTATCGCGTCTCATCGACAGACCAATGAGGCCTCTTTTCGACAAGGCCTTCGCGCGAAGATGGTCCTGCAGCGCGCTGATCGTGATGAATCGCAGATTGAAGCGTCTTGCCGTTTCGAAAAGCGCTGGTGTACGAATCATATTGGGGTGGGAATCGAAAAGTAGACAACCAAGAATGACT